>JAWVFY010000340.1:0-3006 GCA_033855575.1 Solirubrobacteraceae bacterium | reverse complement strand
CCAGCAGCTCCACCGTGGCGCCAGCCTCCTCGAGCGCCTTGCGCGGCTCGGTCAGCTCGACCTGCTCGATGCCCTCGTTGGCCACGAGGATGGCGATCTTCCTGCCGTCCAGCTTGCCCATCGTGTTGCACTCCTTCGGGTGGTTGTCCCTTGACGCCTACCCGGAATCCTTGGCCGGGATCACGCTGATGTCGCCGCTGGTCTCGAGCACGGCGAGGCGGATGTCGGCGATGTGCGCGACCTGCTGCAGGCGGGCCTGGGCCGCCACCTCCTCGATCGTCAGCCGCTGGCGGCGCAGGTTGCGCTCGATCGGCTTGCCGTTCTCGACGAGGACCAGCGGCTCGCCGCCCAGCATGGCCCGTGCGCGCGGGACCCGGAAGCCGAGGTAGGACATCGCGACCGTCAGCACGCAGATCACCCCGATGACCAGGAACACGCCGGTCACCGAGTTGTCGGACTGCGTGACGCCCTGCTGGACGAGATCGCCGATGACCACCAGCATGATCAGGTCGAACGGCTCGAGCTTGCCGAGCTCGCGCCGGCCGACGACCCGGGTGATCACGAAGATCAGGAAGAACACGACGATGGCGCGCAGCACGAGGTCCATGGCGTCTCCTAGGGGAAGCTGGTGATCGTGCGCGGCAGACGCACGAGCGGGGTCGACCCGTCGTCGAGCTCGAGCGACATGTCGGTGCTCCCGACGTGGGTCGGGTCGTCCTGGTAGTCGACGAAGACCTCGAGCTTGTCGCCTGCCGCCAGCTTGTCGTAGCTCAGGACGAGCTTGCCGTCGCGGCTGGACTCGCTCTGCGGCTGAGGCTCGATCGTGTTGATCTGCAGCCCGTCGGCCCAGCCCTGGCTCAGCACGATCCGCGGGTACTGGATGGCCTGCAGGGCACGGACGGTGATGCGCTCCTGGAAGAGGAGCCCGCCGCGGACCTTGGTGGGGCCGCGCACGTCGATCCGCGCGGCCGTCCCCGCGGCGCGGCTGGTCACCGACCGCTGCCCGAAGACGTTGAGCAGGCCGAGCACCAGGAACACGCAGAACGCCGCCAGGAACGCGCGGCGCACCCACGGCTGGTGGCCGCGGCCCTGGGCGTCGCGGTGGCGGCCCGGCTCGAGGAAGTCGGGGTACCCGGACATGGCGCCGGGGTTACCCGAGCGGGGTCCGGGACAACCAGAACCTAGTCGGTGTCGGGCTGGTGCGCGGCCGCCCGCAGCCGGGTGAGGGACTGGCGGATGATGCGCGAGACCTGCATCTGGCTGACACCGATGCGCTCGCCGATCTCCGCCTGGGTGAGGTCCTCCTCGAAGCGCAGCCGCAGGACCTCGCGCTCCCGCGCGGTGACCGTCCCGAGCAGCCGGTCCAGGGTCGCGCGGTCCTCGGCCAGCCCGAAGCCATGCTCCTCGCGGCCCATCTGGTCGCCGAGCGTGTCGCTGCCGTCGTCGTCGGAGCCGCGCGGCGCGTCGATCGACGTCGCCCGGTAGGCCGAGGCAGCCTCCCGTGCCTCGAGGATCTGCTCCTCGCTGGCGCCGAGCGCCTCGGCGACCTCGGCGACGGTCGGTGAGCGGTGCAGCTCGCGCGAGAGGTCGGCGATCTTGCGGTCGACCTTGAGGGCGAGCTCCTGGAGGTCGCGCGGCACGCGCACCGACCACGTCTTGTCGCGGAAGTGACGCTTGAGCTCGCCGAGGATGGTCGGCACCGCGTAGCTGGAGAACGCGACCCGGCGGTCGGGGTCGAAGCGATCGATCGCCTTGATCAGGCCGATCGAGGCGACCTGGATGAGGTCGTCAAGCGGCTCCTCGGCGCGCTGGTAGCGCCGGGCGAGCTGGCGGGCGAGCGGCAGGAAACGCTCGACCAGCTGCTCGCGCGCGGCGGGCTCACCATCCCGGAGATAGCGGACGAACAGCTCGCGATCCTCCCGAGCGCGGACACCGCGCTGGTCGTTCACGAGGATGAGGATGGGTCGAAGGGTTGCCGCATGACGCCTGGATGACCAACACAGGCGCCGGGTCGCTGGGGCGCGAAGTTCGTCGTCATACTAGCCGTCGACGCGCGCGACAGCGCCAGGTCCATGGACGGAACCCCCACCCCAAACCCCGAAGCTGCCCGTGCTCTGCGCGTGATCGCCGCCGACGAGGACGCCGCGGCGCTGGGCCGCACGGCCGACCTCCTCGAGGGGCTCGGTCACGAGGTCACGGCCTGCGCCGCCTCGGTCGACGAGGCGTGCGAGCTGATCGCCCGCGACGACCCCGACGTGGCGATCGTCGTCGTTCATCGCGACCACGACCACGCGCTGGGGCTCATCGACGAGCTCAGCGAGGTCCTCTCCGGTCCGGTGGTGGCGCTGCTGGCCGGTGCCGACGCCGACTTCGCCCAGGCCGCGGCCGCGCGCGGGGTCGACGCGCTGGCCTCCGAGCCGACGGCCGACGGCCTGCAGGCCGCGATCGAGGTCGCCATGCAGCGCCACGCCGACCGCAGCGCGCTGGCGACCATGGTGGGCCAGCTCGAGCACGCACTGGACCGGCGGGCGATCATCGAACGCGCCAAGGGGATCCTGATGGAGCGCCACGGCCTCACGGAACGGGGCTCGTTCGACATGCTGCGCGGCACCGCGCGCAGCCGCAGCACGAGCGTGGTCGGGCTCGCGCAGGACGTCATCGACGGCGAGGACATCGCCGCGGACCCCGCGCTGTCCTAGCCGGGCGGGAGATCGCCGGCGATGGGGTGAGCGCGCCACCCGATCCGACTTGTGGGTCATATGCGACCACAACCCGGATCAGCTGTCCAGACCGAGATCCGCCGCCTTGGCGCGCAGGTCCGCCTCGGTCTGCGGCGGGCCGAGCAGCGAGCGCGGCCACAGCCGGGCCGTCAGCACGCTGTTGAACTCCGCGCTGTAGACGAGCACGCGCGCGCCGACGTAGAGCCATGTCAGCAGGCCGATGACGACGGCGAACGTGCCGTAGGTGTTGCCGGCACTCTGGACGACGTGCTGCGTGTAGACGCCG
>JAWVFY010000339.1:0-2806 GCA_033855575.1 Solirubrobacteraceae bacterium | reverse complement strand
CGCCCCGAAGCACTACGACGTCACGATCAAGCGCGACCGCTTCGGCATTCCGCACATCTCGGGCAAGAACTACGCGGACGTGGCCTACGGGTACGGCTTCGCGATCGCGCAGGACAACATCTGCGTGCTGGCCGACACCTACGTCACGGTCGACGCGGAACGCTCGCGGTACTTCGGCCCGGACGGCACGTACCTCCAGCGCGGCAACGGCCAGCAGACGAACAACCTCGACTCCGACCTGTTCTTCCAGCAGATCAACGACTCGAAGCACATCGAGGACCTGCTGGCCAAGCCGCCGCCCGACGGCCCGTTGCCGGGGATCGCGGAGGGGATGCGCGGCTATGTCGACGGCTACAACCGCTACCTGCACGACGTCGGCGGCCCGAACGGGGTCAGCGATCCCGCGTGCAAGGGCAAGCCGTGGGTCAAGCCGATCAGCGTCATCACCGGCTACCGCCGGCTCTACCAGCTCATCGAGCTCGCGTCGGGTGACGTCGTCATCAACGGGATCGGCGAGGCGCAGCCGCCGACGTCGTCGCTGACGAGCGGCACGGCGGCGGCGCGGGCGTTCGGCGACCCTTTCGCGCCGGCGAGCGCGATGGCCGCGGCGCGGACCCAGAGCAAGCGGTTGAAGTTCCCCGCCGGCTCCAACGCGATCGCCGTCGGCCGCGACGGCACGCGTGACGGCAAGCACGGTCTGCTGCTGGGCAATCCGCACTTCCCGTGGGTCGGTCCGGAGCGCTTCTACGAGGCGCAGCTCACGATCCCCGGCCAGCTCAACGTCGCCGGTGGGTCGCTCTACGGCGTGCCGCTCGTCCTCATCGGCCACACCGACTCGATGGCGTGGAGCCACACCGTCTCGACCGCCTACCGGTTCACGCCATACCAGCTGACGCTGGCGCCGGGCTCGCCGACCCAGTACCTGCAGGACGGCAAGCCGGTTGACATGACGTCGCGCAAGGTCACGGTCCAGGTCCGCCAGAGCGACGGCAGCGTCATGCCGCTCACCCGCACGTTGTGGTCCACCCGTTACGGCCCGATGATCAACGGGCTCGTCGGCGTGCCGCTGCCCTGGACGCCGGCGGCCGCCTTCACCTACCGGGACGCGAACGCCAGCAACTTCCGCTCGTTCAACCACTTCTTCGCGACCGACCGTGCGCAGTCCGTGGCCCAGGAGCTGAAGATCCTGCGCCGCTACCAGGGCATCCCGTGGGTCAACACGATCGTGGCCGACCGGACGGGCCACGCGCTCTACGCCGACACCGGCGCGATCCCCACCGTCCCCGACGCGCTCGCCCAGCAGTGCAACTCGGCGCTCGGCACCGCGACCTTCCAGCTCCTCGGCCTGCCGGTGCTCGACGGCTCGCGCACCGCGTGCGACTGGGCGAAGGACCCCGACGCCGCCGAGCCCGGCCTCTTCGGGCCGAGCCACATGCCGGTGCTCGAGCGCTCGGACTACGTCACGAACTCCAACGACTCGTTCTGGCTGTCGAACCCCAAGCATCCGCTCGAGGGCTTCGCGCGGATCATCGGCGACGAGCGGGCGGCGCGGACGCTGCGCACCCGGATCGGCCTGATCATGACCCAGTCGCGGATCGACGGCACCGACAAGCTCGGCCCGAAGGGCTTCACCGTCGCCGACATGCAGCGCCTGGACTGGTCGGATCGCCAGTACGCCGGCGAGCTGACGCGTGACGCGCTGGTCTCGATGTGCCGGGGCTTCGGTGGCACCGCGCCCTCGTCCGCCGGGCCGGTCAGCGTCGGCAATGCCTGCGACGTGCTCGCCAAGTGGGACCTGCACGAGAACCTCGGCTCGCGTGGCGCACTGCTCTTCCGCCGCTTCTGGGACCACGCCAACGGGGCGACCCCATCGCCGTTCAGCGTGCCGTTCGACGTCAACGACCCGGTCAACACACCCCGCGGGCTCGACACGAGCAACCCTCAGGTCCAGGTCGCGCTCGGCGACGCGATCTCCGACCTGCAGAAGGCGAACATCGCGTTCGACGCGCCCGTGGGCGCCATGCAATTCCTCACGCGCCACGGTGCGCGGATCCCGATCCACGGCGGCACCGGCGACCCCAACGGCGAGTTCAACGCCATCGAGGCGTCCTGGAACGGCAAGGGCTTCGACGAGGTGGACTTCGGCTCGTCCTACATGCAGGTCGTGGGCTGGAACAACGGGCCCTGCCCGATCTCGCGGACGATGCTGTCCTACTCGGAGAGCTCGAACCTCACCTCGCCGCACTCCGGCGACCAGACCAAGCTGTTCTCGCGCAAGCACTGGATCAGCGAGCCGTTCTGCCCCGCCGCCGTGAAGAAGGCGACGCGGTCGGTGAAGCGCCTCCGGGGCTGACGTCACCCGAGAGATTTCGCCGAACTCGCCCCAGGCGGTTCCGACTGACAGCCGATGATCCCTATCTGTCGATCGACTAGATAGACATTGGCTAGGCTCTGGGCCATGAGCGACCGCGGGGTACGTGTGTACATGGCGGCGAGGGTGGCCGCCGCCGACTTTGCGGGAGGGGCGACGGCGGCCACGGCGCACGCCGCGACCGGCTGCGCCTGGCTGGGGGAGAGCGACCAGCGCGACGTCAACATCGGCGCTCCCGATCTCGACGCGTTCTACGTCGAGGACGTCCTTCGCCCGGACGCCGGCTCGACGGTGACGATCGCCGGCCGCTATCCGAACGCGCGGTACTTCAGCTTCCATGCCTACGACGCGCAGGGCGACGCGCTCGGCTCGATCTACGACGCGCAGATCCAGCCGGATCCCGGGAGCGCCAACCGCTTCCAGGGGCCGGTCGGC
>JAWVFY010000338.1:0-6409 GCA_033855575.1 Solirubrobacteraceae bacterium | reverse complement strand
CCGGCGCCGCACCCGACTCACCCGTGCTGTCTCGCGGGGTCGGCGACGTCGTCTGGGGGTTCCTCAACCGCTACGGGCTGATCCTGCTGCTCCTGGCCCTGCCCGTCGTCTACGGCATCCAGGACCTCAACAACGACGGCAACGTCGCGCACCTCGCGAACAACCTCTTCGCGGGGCTCTCCAACGGGACGATCATCGCCCTGATCGCGATCGGCTACACGCTGGTCTACGGGATCATCGAGCTGATCAACTTCGCCCACGGCGACGTGTTCATGATCGGGTCCTTCACCGCCTCGCAGTTCTGGAGCGGGATCCTTGGCATCGGGCTGACGACCAGCGTGCTGGGCATCGTCGGCGGGATCATCGCGGCGTTGATCGTGGCCATGCTCGTCTGCGGTGGCCTCAACGTCCTGATCGAGAAGGTGGCCTACAAGCCGCTGCGCAACGCGCCCAAGCTGGCGCCGCTGATCACCGCGGTCGGCATGTCGTTCATCCTGCAGAACGTCGGCCTGCTGTGGCTGGGCGGATCGCCGGCCTCGGTCGACGACCTGATCCACGCCCAGCAGAACGTCGTGACGGTGCTCGGCATCGTCATCCACCGCGACGACCTGCTGGCCTTTGCCGTGACGATCCCGCTGGTCATCATGATGGTGACCTTCATCACGCGCACGCGGTTGGGCAAGGCCATGCGTGCCACCGCGCAGGATCCCGAGGCCGCGCGGCTGATGGGCATCAACGTCGACACGACGATCTCGGCGACCTTCTTCATCGGCGGCGCGATGGCCGGCGCCGCCGGCCTGATCTACGCGCTCTACGAGACGACCATCTGGTACTTCCAGGGCTTCCAGGGTGGCCTGCTGGCGTTCACCGCCGCGGTCATGGGCGGCATCGGCAACCTCAAAGGCGCCGTCGCCGGCGGCCTGATCATCGGCTGCATCCAGCAGCTCTCCGACAACCGGATCGGGCCCCAGTGGACGCCGGCCGTGGTCTTCGGGTACCTGATCCTGATCATGGTCTTCCGCCCCCAGGGCCTGTTCGGCGAAGAGACGAGAGAGGCGGGCTGATGCAGGCGCTCCGCGACTTCCGCAGCGACCTGGCCGCCCGCATCCCGCCGTGGGGCGGCAAGGCGTTCGCGGCGGCGCTGCTGGTCTTCGCGGTGCTGCTGCCGTTCGCGCTGCAGTCCGGCGGCACCCTGATGTTCAACTGCACGGTGTCGGTGGCCTACATCGTCATGGGCCTCGGGCTCAACACCGTGGTCGGCTTCGCCGGGCTGCTCGACCTGGGCTACGTGGCGTTCTTCGCCATCGGCGCCTACACGACGGGCTGGCTGAGCTCCGGCTTCTACGCCAACGCCAACATCCACTTCGGCGTCAGCAAGTTCCTCAACTCGCTGCCCGGCATCCACCTCAACTGGTTGATCGTCGTCCTCGCCGCCGCCTTCCTGTGTGCGATCGCCGGCATCGTCATCGGCCTGCCGACGCTGCGCCTCCGCGGGGACTACATCGCCATCGTCACGCTGGCCTTCGGCGAGATCGTCCGCGTGTTCGCCACCAACGGCGACGAGATCCATCCCTTCGGCGCAGCCTGGCCTCTGACCGCCGGACGCCAGGGCATCACGCCGATCGACCAGCTCGACCTGCCGTTCCTGCAGCCGTTCAACCAGCTGAACCTGCGCCCGTGGTACTGGACCGGGTTCGTGCTGATGGTGATCGTCCTGTTCATCACCATCCGCGTGCGCGACTCGCGCCTGGGCCGGGCGTGGATCGCCATCCGCGAGGACGAGGTCGCCGCGGCGTCGATGGGGGTGCCGCTGGTCAAGACCAAGCTGCAGGCCTACGCCACCGGCGCGGCGTTCGGCGGCATGTCCGGGGCGTTCCTCGGCGCGTTCCTCAACACCGTCAACGCCGACCAGTTCCAGTTCGGCTTCTCGATCCTGATCCTGGCCATGATCATCCTCGGCGGACTGGGCTCGGTCTGGGGTGTGGTCGCCGGCGCGATCTCGCTGACCTTCATCCAGTACTACTTCATCCCCAACGTCTTCAACAGCCTGCCGAGCAAACTGGGGCTGAGCTTCAACCTGGTCGACGTGGAGTACGCGATCTACGGGTTCCTGCTGGTGCTGATGATGGTGCTGCGGCCCGAGGGGCTGATACCCGAGCGCCGGCGCAAGCTCGAGCTCACCGAGGGCGTGGGCGTCGAGGACTCCCAGCTGGGGACCCAGGGCGCATGAGCACCGATGCGGCCACGGGCACCGACGCGATCCTCGAGGCCGAGCGGGTGTCGAAGATCTTCGGCGGCCTCGTCGCGGTCAACGACGTCACCTTCTCGATCCCGCGCAAGGGGATCGTGTCGATCATCGGGCCCAACGGGGCGGGCAAGACGACGTTCTTCAACATGCTCACCGGGCTCTACAAGCCCACGACCGGGCGGATCGCCTTCGACGGCCGCGAGACGACGCGCACGCGCCCGGACCGCATCACCGATCACGGGATCGCCCGGACGTTCCAGAACATCCGCCTGTGGGCGACGATGTCGCCGGTCGAGAACGTGATGGTCGGTCAGCACTCGCGAATGAAGGCCGGCCTGGCCGGCGCGATCATCCGCACCCCGAGCGTTCGCCGCGAGGAGGAGCGGGTCCGGGAGAAGGCCAAGGAGATGCTGGCCTTCGTGGGCGTCAAGCCCAACCAGTTCGAGCAGCTGGCCATCAACCTCTCCTATGGCGACCAGCGCCGGGTGGAGATCGCCCGGGCGCTGGCCTCCGAGCCCAAGCTGCTGCTGCTCGACGAGCCTACGGCGGGCATGAACCCCCAGGAGTCGGCAAACCTGACGGCGTTCATGCACCGGCTGCGCGACGAGCTGGGCCTCACGATCCTGCTCATCGAGCACGACATGAAGGTCGTCATGGGCGTCTCGGAGCGCGTGACGGTGCTCGACCACGGCGAGAAGATCGCCGAGGGCGAGCCCGCGGAGGTGCGCGCCGACCCGCGCGTGATCGAGGCCTATCTCGGAAAGCAGGGATAGCGGCTGATGGCCTTCCTGGAAGTCGAGGACATCCACACCTTCTACGGCAACATCGAGGCGCTCAAGGGCGTGTCGCTGACCGTCGAGGAGGGCGAGTGCGTGACGCTGATCGGCTCCAACGGCGCCGGCAAGTCGACGACGCTGCGCTCGATCTCGGGCCTCAGCGCGCCGCGCGAGGGCTCGATCCGCTTCAAGGGCGAGGAGATCGCCCGCGTGCCCCCGCAGGAGATCGTCGCGATGGGCATCTGCCAGTCGCCCGAGGGGCGCCACGTCTTCCCGCGCATGACCGTTCGCGAGAACCTCGACCTCGGCGCCTACCTGCGGCGCGACAACGAGATCGCCGCGGACATCGACCAGGTCTACGCGCTGTTCCCCCGCCTCCAGGAGCGCGAGAAGCAGAAGGCGGGCACGATGTCCGGCGGCGAGCAGCAGATGCTGGCCATCGGCCGCGCGATGATGGCCCGGCCGCAGCTGCTGCTCCTCGACGAGCCGTCGATGGGGATCGCGCCGGTCCTGGTCGACCGGATCTACGAGACGATCGAGGAGATCAACAAGCGCGGCACGACGATCCTGCTCGTCGAGCAGAACGCCAACTACGCGCTGAGCGTCTCCAACCGCGGCTACGTGCTGGAGACCGGCACCGTGGCCCTCACCGACACGTCCGAGCGCCTGCGCACCAACCCTGAGGTGCAGGCCGCCTACCTCGGAGGGGACTGACCATGGCCCTGATCATCGCCGCCAGCGGGACCATCGGCGCCAAGGCGCTGTACCTCTTCGTCGCCTGGCTGATCGGCGCCGCGACGGGCTCCTACCTCTCGGGCCGCAAGGGCTACGGCGACAAGCCCGGGCTGGCCACCGGCATGATCCTCAGCGTCATCGCGATCCCCATCTGGCTGCTCGTCCCGGCCCGCGAGAACTCCGACTGGAAGATCAAGGGGCCCTGGGGCGACTCACGCAAGGACGCGTCGCCCTCCGGCTAGCCCTTCTTGCACCAGGCGTTGGCCGGGACGCCCGCGCATGGGTTGGGCATGGTCTTGAGCCCCTTGGGCAGCGGCGGCATCTGGATCTTCGTCACCTGGGGGTAGGTCGCCCCGGGCGGGCACGGCGTGCCGCTGAACTGCGAGTCGCAGAGCACCTGGTTGGTGAACGAGGGGTTGGGATCGGGCGCCGCGGTCTGCCCCGTGCAGGCCGGCTTGCTCTGCTCGAGGCCCGACGGCGAGCTGGTCACGGTCCCCGACGCGTCGGAGTTGTCGTGGTAGCAGTTGGTCGGCGCGGCCGTGAGGGTGATCTCGGCGAAGTCGCCGTTGGAGTCGTTGCCGAAGAACCCGTTGTGCTTGAACGAGTTGTGCAGGATCGCGTTGCCCCAGTCGTCGAACAGGCAGGCGTTGTCCGGCCCGGGGATGCCGCCCTGGCAGGTCTGACCGGACGGCGGCGTCTCGGTGTCGGGGTAGGGAACGAAGATGATCCCCCACGCGCCGTTGTTCTCGAAGCGGTTGTTCATGATCGTGTCGTTGCGTCCGCCGGAGACCGACACTCCCGTCCCGGTCGGCCCGGCCGCCGCCGCGCCCGCGCCGGGCACGTTGGGGTTGTTGTTGTCGTGGACGTAGTTGTTCATGAACACCCAGCAGGAGTGCGTGTGGGTGATCGAGCTGACCCCGTTGTCGGGGCACGCCCCGTCCTGGGGCGAGGGCGAGTCGTCGTTGTTCTGGCTGTTGGTGTCGAAGCCGTCCTTGTTGTGGTCGAACTGCGAGTTCTCGACGACCAGCGGGCCGCCGGCGTTGGTGCCGGAGTAGCCGAGGGCCGAGTACTGCGCCCAGCCGTCGTCGATGGTCTGGTTGCAGACCTGCTGACACGCGCCGATGTAGTAGCCCGAGTCGTTGAAGTTGCTGGCGTAGGTGTGGCGGAAGAAGCCCGGGCCCTTGGCGTTCGAGGAGAACAGGCCGTACTCGGCGGCCGTTGCCTCGTCGCGGAAGAACGTCGACGTCGCCGACACGTAGGAGGAGCTGAAGGCGCCCATGCCGATCTTGCCGGTGCCGTCGCCGCCGTTGAACCAGACCTCGTTGCCGGCGCGGCCGGCGCCGCCGAGGAAGTTGCAGACGGTGAGGTTGTCGACCGTGACGTGGTTGGTGTCGGGCACCAGGATGCCGTTGCGCCCCAGCGGCTTGCCGTCCGGGCCCTTGACGCCGAAGTCCTGGCGCGCGTCGGCCGCGCTGCAGGCGGCTCCCTTGCCGGGCAGCGTCCCGTCGACGATGACGCCGTTGCGGCTCATGCCGCGCAGGTGCAGCCCCGCCTTGGCGATCACGACGCCGGCCGGGGTGTCGGCCGGCTGGGGCCCGCGGTTGGCGCGGCGGTCGGCGCGCTCGTGGTAGTCGCCCGGCCCGACGAGCACCCAGTCGCCGGGCTTCGCGGCGTCGATCGCGGCTTGGATCGTCCGGTACTGGCCGCGGTGGTGGCGGTAGGTGCCGACGAGCAGGACGTGGTGGCGGGCCGACGCGGCGGCGGGCGCGAGCATGAGCAGTGCGAGCGCCAGCGGCGCGACACGGCAGGCGAGGGTTCGGGACACGCGCGCGAACCTACACCGCGGCGCATCACCCGTCGAGTGTCAACCGCACGCCACCAGCGTGGCGCACGGCTCGTCCAGGGGGACGGGCCGGCCGACGTGATAGCCCTGCGCCAGGTCCACGCCGAGCTCGCGCAGGAGGTCGAGCGTGGCGGCGTCCTCGACGCCCTCCGCGATGGTCGTCTGGCCGAAGCCGGCGGCCAGGGCGACGATGCCCGACACGACCGCGCGCGAGCGCGGGTTGTCGACGATGTCGCGGACGAACTCCATGTCGATCTTCAGGTAGCGGATCGGCAGGTGCTTGAGGTAGGTCAGGGCCGCGTAGCCGGTGCCGAAGTCGTCGAGCGCGAAGTGGCAGCCGATGGCGTGGAGGCGCTCGGCGAATCGCGTGGCCTGGACGATGTCGCTGACCACGGCGGTCTCGGTGATCTCGAAGGTGATCAGCGACGGCTGCACGCGATGGCGCTCCAGCGCCGCCTCCACCGCCTGCAGGAACGTCGGCGTGCTGACGGTCTGCGCGGACACGTTGACGGTCACGGGCCGCCCCCCGCCGGCGATCCGGGCGGCCTGCTCGAGCACCCACGTGTCGATCTTGGCGATGGTCCCGTAGCGCTCGGCGGCGCCCAGGAAGGCGAGCGGACCCACGATCATGCCGTCCGGCGAGCGCATCCGCAGCAGCAGCTCCTCGAGGGCGACGTCCCCCGACTGCAGGTCGATGATCGGCTGGGCATGGAGCACGAAGCGCTGCTCGCGGAAGGCCTCCTCGAGATCGGTGACCCATCCGACGTCCCCGAGCTCGGCGCGCAGCCGCGCCTCGCGGGCCCGCTG
>JAWVFY010000337.1:0-3927 GCA_033855575.1 Solirubrobacteraceae bacterium | reverse complement strand
ACGCTCGCCGACCCGAAGGCGATCACGGCGACGCTGACGCAGGTCCGGCCGCAGTTCTTCTTCTCGCCGCCGCGGCTGTGGGAGAAGATGCGCGCCGGGCTGATCGCGAAGCTCGGCGACGAGCCCTACGGCCCCGCCGCGCTCGCCGCGGTCGGCCTGGACGACGCGAGCGTCGCCGTCGTCGGGGCGGCTCCGTGCCCGCCCGAGGTGGTCGAGTTCTGGCACGCCCGCGGCCTGCCGCTGTGCGAGGTCTACGGAATGTCGGAGACGACGGGCGTCGCGACGATGAACCCGCCGGACGCGATCCGTCCGGGCACGGTGGGCACCGTGATCCCAGGTGTCGACGTCAGGCTGTCGGACGCCGGCGAGGTGCTCGTGCGCGGCCCGGTCGTCATGCACGGCTACCGGAACCGGCCCGACGCGACGCTGGAGACGATCGATGCCGACGGCTGGCTCCACTCGGGCGACATCGGCGTCTTCGACGCGGACGGCTACGTGCGGATCGTCGATCGCATCAAGGAGCTGATCATCAGCGCGGCCGGCAAGAACATGTCGCCCGCCAATATCGAGGCCACGCTCAAGACGGCGTCCCCGCTGATCGGCCAGGCCGCGGTGATCGGCGACGCCCGCTCCTACAACACGGCGCTGCTCGTGCTCGACACGGACTTCGCGCCCGCGTGGGCAGCCAAGCACGGCATCGCCGACACGTCGCTGGAGGCGCTGGCCACCGATGACCAGGTGCGCGAGGCGGTCCAGCAGGGCGTCGACGAGGCCAACGCCAAGCTCGCGCGCGTCGAGCAGATCAAGAAGTTCACCATCGTGGCGGGCGACTGGCTGCCGGGCGGCGACGAGCTGACTCCCACGATGAAGCTCAAGCGCAAGCCGATCGCCGAGAAGTACGCCCCCGATATCGAGGCGATGTACGGCGGCTGACATCGGCCGGGGGACCCGCCTCCGGCCGAGGGCACCGACCGCGAAGCGGTTGGTCTTTGGCGGCCTCCGGCACCCCTAGCCTGGCCGCATCAGCCCTTCCGTCGCCATCGGCCTCGGCTTCGCCGTCGCCACCGCCGTCGCGTCCGTCCTGGGCTTCCTGTGGAAGTACAAGGGCGCCGTCGTCGCGCCCGCCGTGCAGTGGCGCCGTCCGGTGCACAGCTCGATCGAGCTGCTGCGCTCGCCCTGGTACGCCATCGGCATGGCGGTGGCGTTCGCATCCTGGGGGCTGCACGTCACGGCGCTCTCGCTGGCCCCGATCTCGCTGGTGCAGTCGATCATCGCCGGCGGCCTGGTCCTGGTGACGATCCTGGCCGATCGCATGTTCGGGATGAGCGTCACCCGGCGGGAGTGGATCGGCGTCGGCCTGATGGCCGCCGGGCTGGCCTTCCTGGCCGCGACGCTCAAGGGCACCGCCGGCAGCGCGCACGGGTCGTGGCAGACGCCGCGGTTGGCGCTCTACGTCGGCGGCGCGACGCTGCTCGGCACGCTGCTGGTGGCGCTGGCGCGCGGCCGGCGCAGCGAGGGGATCTGGCTGGCCGGCGCCGCCGGCGCGCTGTGGGCCGGATCGGACATCTCGATCAAGGCGCTCAGCGGCCGGCTGAGCGACCTGGGGATCGGCGTGATGATCCACCCGCTGGCCTTCGTCATCCTCGCGCTCTCGCTCTACGGCCTGCTGGTCAGCGGCCGCAGCCTGCAGCTTGGCGATGCGGTGCCGGTCATCGCCGTGACGAGCGCCGTGGCCAACGTCCTGACGATCGCCTCGGGGCCGATCGTCTTCGGCGAGCCGATGCCGCACGCGCCGCTGGCGCTGGGCGTGCGGATCGCCGCCTTCGCGCTGGTCGTCGCCGCTACGGCGCTGACGCCGCCGCCGGTGCACCAGGCACCGGTCCGCCGGCAGCCGGCCTGAGCAGGAGCGCCTCGAAGTCGCCGGCGGGCTGAGGCCGGGCGAACAGGAAGCCCTGGGCCTCGTCGCAGCCGCGCGCCCGCAGCCACGCGAGCTGCTCGGGTGTCTCGACGCCCTCGGCGGTGGCGCGCAGACCGAGCGCGCTGGCCATGGCCAGGACCGCCTCGGCGATCGCCCCGGCGCGCGAGTCGCGGTTGCGCCCCGAGACGAATCGCCTGTCTATCTTCAGCCCGTCGACGGAGAAGTCCTCCAGCGAGGACAGCGACGAGTAGCCCGTGCCGAAGTCGTCGAGGTCGATCGTGCAGCCGTGCTCGCGCAGGCGCCCGAGCGCCAGGACGGTGGTCGGGTTGGCGTCGAGCAGGACGCCCTCGGTGATCTCCACCGTCAGGGCTCCCGGAGGCATCCGGTGGCGCCGCAGCAGCCCGGCCACGTGGTCGGTCAGGCCGCCGTCCTTGAGCTGGCGCGGGGACAGGTTGACCGCCACGCCCGGCGAGGTGGGGCCGAAGCGCCGGCGCCAGTGCTCCCACTGGGCACAGGCCTCCTCGAGTGCCCAGCGGCCCAGCTCGACGATGCAGCCGGTCTCCTCGGCCAGGGGGATGAACTCGAGCGGCGAGACGTAGCCCAGGCCGGGATGCACCCAGCGCATGAGCGCCTCGGCGCGCACGATCTCACCGCTCGCCGTCGAGACGATCGGCTGCCAGTGCAGGCGGATCTCCCCGCGCTCGAGCGCGCCGCCGAGCGCGCCCTCGAGCTGGGCGCGGGCGCTGGCACCCGCCCGCATCGCCTCGCTGACGACGGCCTCGCCGTCGCGGCCGGCGTCCTTGGCGAGATACATGGCGACGTCGGCGAAGTGCAGCAGCGAGGCGGGGCTGTCCCCGCGGGCGCTCGGCAGGGCGATGCCGACGCTGGCGGTCACAGTGAGCATGGCGCTGCCGACGCTGATCGGCTGGGCCACCCGCGCCCGCACGCGGCGCGCGACCTCGATCGCGTCCTCAGGGCCGTGGATGTCCTCGCACAGAACGACGAACTCGTCGCCGCCCAGCCGGGCCACCGTGTCGCCGGGACGCAGGCCCGCGTCGATGCGGGCGGCGACGGCGCGCAGGACCTCGTCGCCCACCTCGTGGCCATGGGTGTCGTTGATCGTCTTGAAACGGTCGAGGTCGACGAACAGCACGGCGATCGTCGCCTCCGCGCGGCCCACCCGGAGCAGCGCGTGGCGCAGCCGCTCGAGGAAGACGGCGCGGTTGGACAGGCCGGTCAGCCCGTCGTGCTCGGCCAGGTGCACGGCCATCTCGTAGTGGCGGGCGGCCTCGAGCGCCGCCTGGGCCTGGTCGGCGAACAGCCGCAGCGCCTGCAGCCGCGCCGTGTCGGGGAGCAGCCGGTCGCGGGGCTCGTCGGCCCAGATGAACCCGGTGAGCCGGCCCGACGGGTCGCGCAGCGGAACGCACAGCCAGTGGCGGCTCCAGGCCCACGGGCCGCGTCCGTTGCGCTGGGACGCATACGGCGCGTCGGGCAGCCCAAGGATGCGCAGCGCATCGACGTGGTCGATGACGTAGCAGCCGTGCTCCTCGAACTCGGGCAGGAAGATGTGGCCGAAGTGGTCGATCGGGATCGGGACCGTGGGCGGCTCGTCCCAGCCGACCTGGGCCGCGGCCGTCATCAGGCCGTCGTCGCCGGCCAGCTCGATGGCCACCCGCTCGAAGCCCAGCGCGTCGCGGATGCCCGCGCACACGGCGTCGAGCACGTCGGTTCCCGACCGGGCGTCGGCGATCTGGGTGGAGACCGCGAGCAGCTGCTCGAGGGCGACGCGGTGCTGAGCACCCTCGGCGGCCTCGTGGGCCTGCTGGATGGCCGCGCCGGCCGCGTTGGCCACCGCCACCAGCGCGTCGAGATCCTCGTCGCCGGGGCGCCGGCCGGTGCTGGGCTCGTCGACCGACAGGACGCCGGTGACCTCGCCGTCGCTACCGCGCATGAGCACGAGCAGCAGGTCCCCAGGATGCCAGGCGTCCGGGCCTTCGGCCATCGGGGCA
>JAWVFY010000336.1:0-4890 GCA_033855575.1 Solirubrobacteraceae bacterium | reverse complement strand
GCGCTGGGCCTGGTCTGCTCGGCGCTGGCCGCGCGTGGGGCGACCCGCCTGGCGATGGAGGACCCGAGCTTCGTCTATCACCGCCACGTGGTCCGCCGCGCCGGCCTGGAGCCGGTACCCGTCCCGGTCGACGACGCGGGCCTGCGGACCGACCTCCTCGCGGCGACCGGCGCGGACGCGGTGCTGGTCACGCCGGCGCACCAGTCGCCGACCGGCGTCGTCATGGCGCCCGGCCGCCGCGCCGCGCTGCTGGCCTGGGCCCATGAGCACGACACGCTGATCATCGAGGACGACTACGACGCCGAGCATCGCTACGACCGCGACCCGGTGGGCGCTCTGCAGGGCCTGGCACCCGAGCGCGTCGTCTACGGCGGGACGGCCAGCAAGACGCTGGCGCCGGCGCTGCGGCTCGGCTGGGTGGCGCTGCCGGCGAGCATCGCGCGAGCGGTCGCCACCGAGAAGGGGATGGCCGACGGCGGCTCGCCGGTCCTGGAGCAGCTCGTGCTGGCCGACCTGATCGAGCGCGGCGACCTCGACCGCCACCTGCGGCGAACCCGCGCTGCCCACCGGCGCCGGCGCGACGCGCTGGCCGCCGCGCTCGCCGAGCATCTGCCCCAGGCGCGCCTCACGGGGGTCGCCGCCGGGCTGCACGCCGCGATCGAGCTGCCGGAGGGCGCCGACGAGCGCGCCGTGGTCGCGGCCGCGGCCAGGCGCGGCGTCCGCGCCGAGCCGCTGGGCACCCATCGCTTCGAGGACCGCGGCGCGCCGCCGGCCCTGCTGCTCGGCTACGGCGCGATGACCGAGCAGGCGATCGGCCGCGGCATCGCCGAGCTGGCGGCCGCGGTGCACGATGCCGCCCGCCGGTGAGAAGATCCGTGTTCCCCGACAAAGGAGCCCTGCGATGGAGTCCTCTCATCCCGCGCGTGTCCTCGTGGTCGCCCACAAGACAGCCGCCACGCCCGCGCTGATCGCCGCGGTGCGCGAACGTGCCGCGGTCGGGCCCGCCTCGTTCACCCTGCTGGTGCCCAACGTCGCCCACGGCATGCACAAGGTCGTCGACGCCGAGGATGTCGACACCAACGAGGCCGAGCAGACGCTCGAGCTGGCGCTGCCGCTGCTCGAGGAGGCGGCCGGCGGGCCGGTCGAGGGCATGGTCGGCGACGCCAACCCGATGGACGCGATCTCTGACGCCGTCAACCTCCACGGCTACGACGAGATCATCATCTCGACGCTCCCCACGCGGGTCTCCCGGTGGCTCAAGCTCGACCTGCCGAGCAAGGTCGGCGGACTCGGCCTGCCGGTGACGACGATCACCGCCCAGGAGCGTGCCGCCACGCACGCCTGAGCGCGCCGCCTAGCCTGAGGGCGGCTCATGGCCCTCCGCTCGGACATCCGCAACGTCGCGATCATCGCCCACGTCGATCACGGCAAGACCACGCTGGTCGACGCACTGCTGCGCCAGGCGGGGACGTTCACCGCCCACGAGGAGGTCAAGGATCGGGTCATGGACTCGATGGACCAGGAGCGCGAGCGCGGCATCACGATCCTCGCCAAGAACGCTGCGGTGCGCTACACGTCCGAGGACGGCAGCGAGGTCAAGCTCAACCTCGTCGACACCCCCGGCCACGCCGACTTCGGCGGCGAGGTCGAGCGTGGGCTGACGATGGTCGACGGCGTCATGCTGCTCGTCGACGCCAGCGAGGGCCCGCTGCCCCAGACGCGGTTCGTCCTGCGCAAGGCGCTGGAGAGCCGCCTGCCGGTGATCGTCTGCATCAACAAGGTCGACCGGCCCGACGCCCGCATCTCCGACGTCGTCAACGAGGTCTACGAGCTGTTCCTCGACCTCGACGCCGATGAGGAGCAGATCGAGTTCCCCGTCGTCTACACCAACGCCCGCGCCGGCTGGGCCTCGATGACCGAGGGCGAGGAGGGCACCAACCTGCGCCCGCTCGTCGACGTGCTCATCGACACCGTGCCCGCCCCGTCCTACGACGAGGGCCACGGTCTGCAGGCGCAGGTGACCAACCTCGACGCCTCGCCCTACGTCGGCCGCCTCGCGCTTTGCCGCGTGCACCAAGGCGAGATCGCCAAGGGCCAGACGGTCGCCTGGTGCAAGGCCGACGGCAGCGTGGCGCCGGCGAAGATCGGCGAGCTCTACGTCACCGAGGGGCTCTCGCGAGTCGAGGCCGAGCGCGCCCGCCCCGGCGAGATCGTCGCGATCGCCGGGATCCCCGGGATCACCATCGGCGAGACGATCGCCGACCCAGACGATCCGACCCCGCTGCCCGTCATCACGATCGACGAGCCCGCGCTGGGCATGACGATCGGCATCAACACGTCGCCGCTGGCCGGTCAGTCGGGCAACAAGCTGACCGCGAGGATGCTCCAGGACCGGTTGGAGGCCGAGCTGGTCGGCAACGTCGCCATCGAGGTCCTGGAGACCGAGCGGCCGGACACCTGGGAGGTCCGCGGCCGCGGCGAGCTGCAGCTCGCGGTGCTGGTCGAGACCATGCGCCGCGAAGGCTTCGAGCTGACGGTGGGCAAACCGCAGGTCGTCCTCAAGGAGATCGACGGCAAGACGCACGAGCCGTTCGAGCGGCTGTCGATCGACGTGCCCGAGGACTTCCTCGGCGTCGTCACCCAGATGATGGCCCTGCGCAAGGGGCGCATGGAGCACATGGTCAACCACGGCACCGGCTGGGCTCGGCTCGAGTACCTGATCCCCGCGCGCGGGCTGATCGGGTTCAGGACCGAGTTCCTGACCGAGACCCGCGGCAGCGGCATCATCCATGCAGTCTTCGAGGGCTATGAGCCGTGGGCCGGCGACATCCGCACGCGCCCGACCGGCTCGCTCGTCGCCGATCGCCGTGGCGCGACCGCCTCGTTCGCGCTGATGCGGATGCAGGAGCGCGGCCAGCTGTTCGTCGGGCCGGGCGAGGAGGTCTACGAGGGGATGATCGTCGGCGAGAACGCGCGGGCCGACGACCTCGACGTCAACGCTGTGCGCGTCAAGCAGCAGACCAACATCCGCGCCGCCAACGCCGACGAGACTGTGCGGCTGGTCCCGCACCACCGGCTCTCGCTCGACCAGGCGTTGGAGTTCATCCGCGTCGACGAGTGCGTCGAGGTCACCCCGGACCACATCCGCCTGCGCAAGGTCCAGCTCGACATCAACGCGCGCGTCAAGCAGGCCCGGGCGGCGGCGAAGACGTCGGCGTAGGAACCGGGCGTGGCCGGCGGCTGAGGACCCACAGCCGGTCGGCGCCCGCCCAGGCGGCGAAGGTCAACCCGCCGGCGATGCCGGTCGCCGTCGACAGGATGCCCGCCGCAGCCACCGCGGCCACGCCGTGGCGCCCGAGGATCAGCACGGCTGCGCCCGCGCCGACGCTCGGGCCGATCGGCAGCTGCGACAGCGTGCTCATCGCGATCAGCACGGCGATCGCGTCGAGGAACGAGGCGTTCACGCCGACCGCGTGCAGCAGCGCCCAGTTGCGGCAGATCTGGGCGAGGACGGCGATCATCACGAAGCCCAGCAGCCGGCGCCCGCCGCGCATGCTGCGCAGCACCAGCAGCCCGCGCCACAGGTCGCGCCCCGGGCGCAGGGCCAGGTGGCGCAGGCCGAAGCCGATCGCGCCGACGGCGACGAGCACGACGATCGGCGTCCACCAGGGCAGGCCGAGCGGGCCGATCAGGGTGAACGACGTGACGGCGCCGAAGAGCAGCTCGACGGCCATGATCGGCAGCTCGGCGGTGAGCAGCGTGGTCACCGCCGGGCTGTCGGCGGGGCACGAGCGGCGCAGCGCGCCGATGCGCGCGGCCATGCCGATCTGGGCATTGAGCAGGCAGCCGACATAGGCCATGCTCGAAGCGCGGTAGAGCAGGCGCCTGGGCATCGTCCCGCCCGCCGCCTGGATGCAGCCGTGCCAGGCTTCCGTCCGCGCCAGCAGCGCGACGATCTGCAGCGCCGCCGCCAGCAGCAGAACCCGGATCGACGCGCTGGAGATCGCGTGGGCGAACTGGTGGCGGTGGCCGGCGAGCACCGCGACGAGCGCGGCCGTGGCGATCGTCGTGCAGCCGATGGTGATCGCGCGGCGATGCCGGGCACCGAAGCCGCGCAGGGCTCCTCGAACGTCGCCACGCAGGCGCACGGAGGATGCGGATGACTCGATGCCACACAGGCTAGACCCGCTGGCCAGCCATGTAGCGTGGACCTGTGTCGCGGCGGCTGAGCATGGAGCAGAATCGCCTGCAGAGGCGCCTGGCGGAGGGCGATCCGCTGTGGCCCCCGCAGCTCGCGCTGGCCAGCTCGATCGCGCTGCACCTCGCGCTGAGCCAGAAGGTGACCTTCGGCCCGCGCTGGCTGGTGCCGGCGATCGAGGCCCTGCTGCTCGCGGCCCTCGTCGTCGTCGCGCCGGCCCGCGCGGCCGAGCACGTGAAGGCCACGCGTCGTCTGGCGCTGAGCGTCATCGGGGTCGTCAGCCTGGCCAACGTCGTGTCGCTGATCCTGCTGATCCACTACCTCGTCAGCGGCGGGGCCACCGGCGGCCGCCAGCTGATCGAGTCCGGCGGGCTGCTGTGGGTCACCAACGTCCTGCTGTTCTCGGTCTGGTACTGGGAGATGGACCGTGGCGGGCCCGTCCACCGCCACCTCGACCCGGACGCGCCGGTCGACTTCCAGTTCCCCCAGATGGAGAACCCGCAGTTCGCCCCTGCGGGCTGGCGACCGGGCTACGCCGACTACCTCTACACGTCGCTGACCAACGCGACCGCGTTCAGCCCGACCGACGTGATGCCGCTCACGCAGACGGCCAAGCTCGTGATGGGCATCCAGTCGATCTCGGCGCTCATGACGATCGGCCTGGTCATCGCGCGGGCCGTGAACATCCTGGG
>JAWVFY010000335.1:0-4067 GCA_033855575.1 Solirubrobacteraceae bacterium | reverse complement strand
AGATCGGCTTCAAGGACGTGGCCGGCGTGGACGAGGCCGTCGAGGAGCTGCAGGAGATCAAGGAGTTCCTCGAGAACCCGAAGAAGTTCCAGGCGCTGGGCGCGCGAATACCGAAGGGCGTCCTCCTCTATGGGCCGCCGGGAACCGGCAAGACGCTGCTCGCACGCGCCGTCGCGGGCGAGGCCGGCGTGCCGTTCTTCTCGATCTCCGGCTCGGACTTCGTCGAGATGTTCGTCGGCGTCGGCGCCTCGCGCGTGCGTGACCTGTTCGAGCAGGCCAAGCAGAACTCCCCGTGCATCATCTTCATGGACGAGATCGACGCCGTCGGCCGCCATCGTGGCGCCGGCCTCGGCGGCGGTCACGACGAGCGCGAGCAGACGCTCAACCAGCTGCTCGTCGAGATGGACGGCTTCACGATGACGGACAACATCATCCTCATCGCGGCGACCAACCGGCCCGACATCCTCGACCCCGCGCTGCTGCGCCCGGGCCGCTTCGACCGCCAGATCGTCGTCGACCGCCCCGATCGCAAGGGCCGCGCGAAGATCCTCGACGTCCACACCCGCGGCAAGCCGCTGGCCAAGGTCATCGACATCGACACGCTGGCCGGCCAGACCCCCGGCTTCACCGGTGCCGACCTGGCCAACCTCGTCAACGAGGCCGCCCTGCTCGCCGCCCGCTCGGGCAAGCGCGAGATCACCCAGGTCGAGCTCGAAGAGGGGATCATGCGCGTGATCGCCGGCCCGGAGAAGAAGACCCGGGTGATGAGCGAGAAGGAGCGGCTGATCACGGCCTACCACGAGATGGGCCACGCGATCGTCGGCCACTACCTCGAGCACTCCGACCCGGTCCACAAGATCTCGATCATCAGCCGCGGCCAGGCGCTGGGCTACACGATCTCGATGCCCCAGGAGGACCGCTTCCTGACCACGCGCGCCGAGCTGACCGACAGCCTGGCGATGACGCTGGGCGGCCGTGCGGCCGAGGAGATCGTCTTCTCGGAGATCACCACCGGCGCGTCGAACGACCTCGAGAAGGTCACCGCGACGGCCAAGCAGATGGTCATGCGCTTCGGCATGTCCGAGCGCCTTGGCCCGCGCGTCTTCGGCCACGACCACGGCCAGCCCTTCCTCGGGCGCGAGTTCTCCTCCGAGCCCGACTACTCCGACGAGATCGCCCGCGAGATCGACGACGAGATCCGCCGGATCATCGAGAGCGCCCACCAGCGCGCCAAGGACATCCTGTCCGAGCGGCGCGAGTCGCTGGAGACCATCTCCCACGTCCTGCTCAAGCGCGAGACGATCGAGAAGGAGCAGTTCGCTGCGCTGCTGGAGGGCAAGACCGAGGAAGAGGTCTTCGGCTCGGAGGAGCTGGAGCCACCGCCGCCTCCGGGGGCGCCGACGCCCGAGCGCGTCGGCCGCGAGGCCCCGCGGCCGCTGCCGCGCCCCGGCCTGGCCGGCGCCGAGGCGCGCGGGCTCGACCTGACCGAGAAGCCCGACCTCGCGTAGCGCGAGCGGGCCAAGCGCTCCTCGCGGAACATGCGCAGCGCGTGGCGCCCCGCCGGGTGGTCGCGCAGCTCGCGGACGGTGGCGGCCATCGGAGCGGGCAGCTCCTCTGGCTGGGGGAGGGCAACGCCGTACTCGGGAGGCATCAGCATCGGCGCCGCGAGCGCGGCGAACGTCAGATCGGCGGCGGTGAACCGCTCGCCGGTGAGGTAGGGGCGGCCGTCGGACAGCCGCCGGCCGACCTCGTCGAACGTGGCGCGGACCTCGCGCTCGGAGTGCGCGGCGCCGGCGGGCGTGATGCCCAGGTGGCGGTCGATCACCCGCGCGACGAGCGGGTAGGCGAGCGGGAACGCCCGGCGTTGCCAGGCCGGCACGCCCGCGGTCGCGTAGGCCAGGGCGATGTCGGATCGGCCGCGCAGCTGGTGGTACATCCAGGCGCGGCCCTCAGGCCCCAGGCGCTCGTCGAAGTCGCGCTCGAGTACACCGATCGCCTCGGCGGCCGCCGGGTCGTCGGGGTACACGCGCCGCTCCGGCGCGGCGTGCCGGTCGGCGTAGGCGACGATCTCGGCCGACTCCTTCAGGACGCCCTCCTCGCAGACCAGCACCGGCGCGGTGCGCCCGCCGCCGGCCCGCCGCACCGCGACCCAGTGCACGACCTGCAGGTGCCGGCGCTCGTCGTAGTCGAGCCCGGCCCGGTCCAGCGCCCAGCGTGCCTTCTCGCAGTAGTGGCTGATCGGGATCGTGATCAGCACGCGGGCCGCCATCGGCGAAGCGTCGCATCTCCGTGCGACCGCCGTACGATCAGCGGCGTGCCCGGCTGGCGCATCATGGGCGTGCTCAACGTCACGCCCGACTCGTTCTCCGACGGCGGGGAGTGGTTCGACCACGAGGCCGCGGTCGGCCGCGGCCGCGAGCTGGCGGCGCAGGGCGCGGCGATCCTCGACGTCGGTGGCGAGTCGACCCGGCCGGGTGCCGCGCCGGTGGCCGAGACCGAGGAGCTGCGGCGGGTCGTGCCGGTGGTCCGGGCGCTGAGTGCCCAGGTCCCGCCCGGCGTGCAGCTCAGCGTCGACACGTCCAAGGCACGGGTCGCGGCCGCGGCGCTGGATGCGGGGGCGACCTACGTCAACGACGTGACCGCGCTGCGCGGCGACCCGGCGATGGCCGAGCTCGTCGCCGCCGCGGGCTGCGACGTCTGCCTGATGCACATGCTCGGCGAGCCGCGCACGATGCAGGACGACCCGCGCTACGACGACGTGGTGGCCGAGGTCAAGGCCTTCCTCGAGGAGCGCCTGGCCGCTGCGGTGGCGGCGGGCATCGCCGAGGATCGCATCGCGCTCGACCCCGGGATCGGGTTCGGCAAGACGGCGGCGCACAACCTCGAGCTGCTGCGCCGCATCGGCGAGATCGTCGCGCTCGGGCGCCCGGTGGTCGTCGGGACCTCGCGCAAGTCGTTCCTGGGACGGATCACCGGCCGCGACGACCCGCACCAGCGCGACGTGGGGACGGTGGCCACCAACGTGCTGGCCTACGAGCGCGGGGCGTCGGTGTTCCGGGTCCACGACGTCGCGGCGACGCGCGATGCGCTCGCGGTGGCCGCTGCTACGTTGGGCCCCGGATGACCGAGCCCGACCTCCCCGGTGACGACGAAGGCGAGGACGACGGGTTCGACGAGGAGGGCCCGCACACCGAGGTCGTCGTCGAGATCAGCGGGCTGTCGCTCTACACCCACCACGGGGTCAGCGAGGCCGAGCGCGAGATCGGCCAGCGCCTGGTGGTCGACCTGCGCCTGGAGATCGGCGACGTCGACGCGACGGTGACCGATCTCGTCGAGGACACGGTCGACTACGCCGAGGTCTGCTCGGCCGTGGCGCTGGTCGCCCAGCAGCGCTCCTACAAGACGCTCGAGCGGCTGTGCGCGGCGATCGCCGACCGGCTGATCTCCGACTTCGACGCCGAGCGCGTGATGATCCGTTGCGCCAAGCCCGAGCCGCCGATCCCGCTGCCGGTCGAGGAGGTCTCGGTCGAGCTGTGGCGCGACGTCGGCGAGGAGTGACCGCGTGGGCGAGGCGCTGACCACGACGGCGTTCCAGCGCGACACCGCCATCGCCTCGCTGGGCGACGGCCGCTTCTCCGCGCGCTGCGACCCCGCCTGGTTCGCGCCCCGCGGGCCCAACGGCGGCTACCTCGCGGCGATCGTGCTGCGGGCGCTGGCCGCGGTCGTCGACGACCCCGCTCGTGCGCCGCGCTCGCTGACCCTGCACTACCTGCGCCCGCCCGCCGCCGGCGACCTCGAGATCGCGGTGGAGGTCCAGCGCACCGGCCGCCGCCTGAGCACGCTGGTGGCCCGGCTCGAGCAGGACGGCCGGCTCTGCGTGCTGGCCATCGGCGCGTTCAGCGAGGACTTCGAGTCGATCGGCGAGTACGCCGACGAGCCGCCCGCCGGGCCCCGGCCCGAGGCGCTCGAGCCGGCCCCGCGCAGCGACCTGATGCCGCCGATCGCCCACCGCTTCGAGATGCGCCCCGCGCTGGGGGGCGTGCCGTTCGCGGGCGGTGAGGAGGCGC
>JAWVFY010000334.1:0-2687 GCA_033855575.1 Solirubrobacteraceae bacterium | reverse complement strand
CGGTCCGCCCGCGCCGCGGAACCCGCCGGGCCCGCGCCGGCCCGCGGGCGGCGGCGCGGAGGTCGTGGCGGTGGAGTGACGGTGCTTGGCCGGGGCGGCCATCGAGCCGACGATGCCGCCGGCGGCGCCCAGCGCGGTGCAGGCGCCGGCGATCAGCAATCCCTTGGTCCTTGTGCGCATGGTCATGGGCCGGACGATCCCAGCCGGGGCTGCGATTTTGCTGAGAGTTCGGCGGACGCCGACTGGTGACAGCGACCTTGCAGCGTCGGCGGCCCGGCGCCACCAAACCTCACCAAGGGTGCCCAGACCTCCCGGAATCGCCCGTCCCGCCTGGGAATCTCGGCTCGACCGCTCCAGATCGGAGTGCTCGTGGCCGATCCCCTGGGCTGTGCGGCGCACCACCCTGCTCACCCTCGCGGTCGTTCTCTCGCTGACCGGCGCCAGCTCGGCGCTCGCGGCGGCGCACCTCGGCGACCGCACACTGCGCTCGGGTGCCCACGGCCGGGACGTGCGCAGCCTCCAGACCTACCTCCGCCGCGACGGCTACCGCGTGACCGTTGACGGCCAGTTCGGCCCCGGGACGCTCAAGGCGGTGCGCAGCTTCCAGCGCACGTTCGGCCTGCCGGTGACGGGCGTGGTCAACGCCAAGACCGTGGCCGCCCTGCGCGCCGGGCCCAGCGGCGGTGCGGCCGCGGCGGCACCCGTCACGACGACGGCCGTCTCGGCCGCCCAGCCCCCGCCGGCTCCCGCCCCCGCTCCCGCCACCACCGCGAGCGCCGGTCAGGCCACGCTCCAGGACGGCAACGCGGTGGCACCGGCCGGCGCTCCCGCCGAGGTCGTCGCGGCGATCGCCGGCGCCAACCGCATCGACACGCTGCCCTACCGCTACGGCGGCGGGCACGCGCAGTGGGAGGACACGGCCTACGACTGCTCGGGCGCCGTCGGCTACGCGCTGCACGCCGCCGGGCTGATCACCACCACGATGACCTCCGGCGAGCTGGCTAAGTGGGGCGAGGCCGGCCCCGGCCAGTGGATCACCATCTACGCCAACGCCGACCACACCTGGATCGTCATCGCCGGGCTGCGCTTCGACACCGCCCGCTACGACACGGGTTCCACGGTCAGCGAGACCGGCCCGCGCTGGCGCTCGGGCCCGCGGCCCACCGACGGCTTCGTCGTGCGCCATCCCGCCGGGCTCTGAGCGCAACCTGAACGCCGCGGCCCGCCGAACGCGCCGGGGCGCCATCATCAGGGTGTGCACAACCTGCGAGTGGGGGTCTGCGAAGACGATCCGGAGCTGCGCTCCGTGCTGGCCCGCTCGCTCGAGTACGAGGGCATGCAGATCGAGCTGGCCCGCACGGGTCACGAGGCGGTCGAGCTCTACGCCACCGATCCGCCCGACGTCCTGGTGCTCGACATCGGGCTGCCCGATGCCGACGGCCGCGACGTCTGCCAGGCCCTGCGCGCCCGCGGCGTGACCTCGCCCGTGCTGTTCCTCACCGCGCGCGAAGCGCTCACCGACCGCCTGGCGGGCTTTCACGCCGGCGGCGACGACTACCTGACCAAGCCGTTCGCGCTGGCCGAGCTGCTGGTGCGCATCCGCGCGTTGGCCCGCCGCTCGGATCCGCCGGCGGGCGACGGCCCGACCGGGTTGGTCCTCGACCCCGCACGCCACGCCCTGCGTTGCGGCGACCAGTCCGCGCCCCTGACGCCCACCGAGTTCCGGCTGCTCGCCGCCATGGCCGCCCGGCCCGGGGAGGTCGTGCGCCGCCACGAGCTGATCGCGGCCGCGTGGCCGGCGGGCGCCATCGTCCACGACAACACGCTCGACACCTACCTCGGGCGGCTGCGCCGCAAGCTGCGGGAGGTCGGCAGCCCCGAGGAGATCGACACCGTGCGCGGCGTGGGCTACGCGTTGCGCGCCGACGCGTCGGCCGCCTGACGGAAGCACGCGGTGCGCGGTGCTGCGGCCCGCGCCGTGGTTCTCTGTCGAGCCTATCTCCACTAAATTCATCGACTTAGTATGCTTTCGCGCCGCGGAGCCCGGAGGCGCCGCTCTAAGTCAACGAATCAGGGGCCCTGGCAGGGGTCCTGGGAGGCAGGCCCTAGATGTCATCGATACCGAAGCTGGCGGCGGCGCTCGCCGCCATCGCCGTTGCCGCGACAGCGGCAACGACCGCGCTGGCGCCGGTCCCCGGCGATCTGCCACTTGATCCCCAGTGGCTGGCCAACACCGTCCAGCGCGCCAGCACGACCACGTCCGTGCAGAACAACGTCACCCCCGGTGCGATCCAGCGCCGCGACCAGGCCGAGGCGCAGTGGAACGCCGCGGAGGCCGCCTTCAAGGCGGGCAACGGCAAGCAGCCGAGCCCGCTGGCCAAGCCCGAGTACCTCGTCGTGTGGTCCTCCAAGCAGAACGCGGGCGACGTCTACGGCAAGGAGCTCGGCGAGCTGGTCTCCAACGCGACCGTCAACCCGCAGGGCCTTGCCGACTTCCTCGACCCGCAGTTCCTGCCGGGTCTGGACGGCTTTCAGATCATCGACGAGCGCAAGATCAACGTCGACGGCAGCTCCAACCCCGACTACGGCAACGTCGTCAACTTCGTCCAGCTCCCGCTCCCGTGGGGCGTCGAGGCCGAGGCCCACCACATGCAGTACGAGTGGAAGAACGGCGAGCCGATCATCGC
>JAWVFY010000333.1:0-2913 GCA_033855575.1 Solirubrobacteraceae bacterium | reverse complement strand
ACCGTGGGGAGTCTGAGGCCGGGAAGGTCCTGCTGGGTGCCCAGGTGGCGGCCCGAGTCCGCCGCCGCTCCGGTGCTCGTCGTCGTGCCGGTGGTGGCGGCGGGCGTGGTCGCGCGAGCGGGATGCGACGGCCTGGCGGGATGAGCGGGCTTGGAGTTCCGGGCCTGCGGCCGCGCGGCAGGGCTCTAGGCGCCGTGCGTCGTCGTCACCGCGTTGCCCTGCGCCTTGGCACCGTGGCCGGTCGCGCCGTGGGCATGCGCAGACGCGCCGGGGCTGGCGTGCGCCTTGCCCTGCGCGTTGGCCGTTGCCGGCAGGAGGCCGGTATGGCCCGGCGCGCTCGACGAGCGGCCCGTGCCGTGAGCAGCGGCGTCGGAGCGACCGGCGCCGGCCGCGCGCGACACCGTCGAGCCCGGTGCGGGCGCCGACTGGTGCCGCGCCGCCGGCACGGAGGACGGATGGGTGCGCAACGCGGACGGCGAGGCGGTCGTGTGGTGGGCGACGGCGTACCCGCCGCCCGCGATGCCGGCCACCGCGACGAGGACCGCGGCCTTGGCCGCCAGGCCTCCACCCAGCGCCACGGCGGAGCCGCCGCCGACGGGACCGGCCGCGCTTGCCGTGAGGCCGCCGCCGACGAGCCCGCCTGCGCCCGACGCCACCTGCGTCGCGCCGTGGGCGGATGCCACCGCGCCGACGACCTTGGCCTTGAGCGCCAGGGACGGCAGCACGGGGAGCAGCAGGGCCATGGCCTCGCGCTGCCGGCGGACCTCGACGCGGAAGTCACGGCAGGCCTCGCAGGTCTCGAGGTGCCTGCGCAACGCGCCGCGGCGCAGCGCGCCGCCCCGCAGGTTCGCGAGCTGCTCACGGATCTCCGAGCAGTCGGCGTGCCGAGCCTGTCGCCAGCCGCCGAGGCTCTCCCGGGCCTGGAACACGAGCGCCTTCACCTTCTCCCGGCGGACGCCGAGGACATCGGCGATCTCGTCGTGGGTGAACGCCTCGAGCTCGGAGAGCAGGAGCGCCGCGCGCTGCTCGTCGGGCAACCGCGCCAGGTCGGCCAGGAGCTCGCGGAGATCCTCCCGCCTCTCGACCTCGGCGGCGACGACGAGGCCGGCCGTGCTGGGCTCAGGCACCTCCTCGAGTCCGAGCGCCTCGCGACGGCCCCGCAGGGCCGACAGGCAGCGGTTGCGGGCGATGGCGTAGAGCCAGGGACGGAGCTCCACGGGACGGTCGTGGGCGACGAGGTGGCCATGCGCGGAGACGAAGACCTGCTGGAGGGCGTCCTCAGCCTCCTCGCGGCCGCCGAGCATGTGGCGGCAGAACGACAGCAGCTGAGCGTGATAGCGGTCGAAGACGAGCTCGAAGGCCCGTTCGTCGCCCTCGCGCACGCGCGCGACGAGCTGGGCATCGGACAGGCCAGGACCCAGACGCCGCAGGCGCGAGACGGCGGGGGATCTGATCGAGGCGGCCTCCACGGGAGGATCATCGTCAAAGCGACGCGCTTTGGGGAGAGATCGAGGCCCATTATCGACGCAAACGCGAGGATGACCACCGAAGTTGGTCGGTGGCGTCAGCTCGCAACCCGCCAACTTCGCGGTGCTGATCGCGTTCGAGCGGGCATGAAGCCCTTGAACATCATCGTCGCGGCGATGGGAGCGATGGCGTTCGCCGTCCCCGCCCTGGCCGACGACACCACGACCACCACTCCTGCGCAGACCCCGTCGGCGCAGCAGCAGTGCCGCACGGAGCGCGGCAGGATGGGTACGGCCGTGTTCGCTCTGACCTACGGCACCAACGCCAACCGGAGCAACGCCTTCGGCAAGTGCGTCTCCACGCGCGCGTCGGCGACGTCGGCCGCCCAGGACCAGGCGCACGCCAACGCCGCCAAGAGCTGCAAGGCCGAGCAGGCCGCCGATCCGGCCGCCTTCCAGACGAAGTACGCCACCAACAAGAAGAAGACCAACGCCTACGGCAAGTGCGTCTCGCAGACCGCCAAGGCCCAGACCGATCAGACCGTCAAGGACGAGACCGCGGCCGACGTGAGCGCCGCGAAGTCCTGCAAGGCCGAGCGCACCAGCGACCCGGCGGCCTTCAAGGCCAAGTACGCCACCAACAAGAAGAAGACCAACGCCTTCGGCAAGTGCGTCTCGCAGACCGCCAAGGCCCAGCAGTCCTGAGGCGAAGCGCCTAGCCCTCCATCGGTCCCGCCGGCACCCCGCGCCGGCGGGACCTTGGCCTAGGCTTCAGCGCCATGCCGACGTTCACGCACGAGGGTCACCGCCTGGCCTACACGGAGTACGGCGAGGGGCCGCGGACCGTCGTCCTCGTCCACGGCCTGCTGCTCTCCCAGCGGATGCACGCCCCGCTGGCGCAGGCGCTCGCCGACCGCGGCAACCGCGTCCTCACGCTCGACGTCCTGGGCCACGGGAAGTCCGACCGGCCGCGCGACATGTGGCGCTATTCGATGACGTTCTTCGGCGAGCAGGTCATCGCGCTGCTCGACCACCTCGGGGCCGACCAGGCGGTCATCGCCGGCACCTCGCTGGGCGCCAACGTCGCGCTCGAGGCGTGCGCCGTCGGGCAGGAGCGGGTGCGCGGGATGGTCATCGAGATGCCCGTGCTCGACAACGCGCTGCTGGGCTGCGCGCTGGCGTTCACGCCGCTGATGGTGGGGCTGACCTTCGGCGAGCCGCTGATGCGCGCCGTCGGCGCCGTCGCGCGGGCGCTTCCCACGCGCCGAGTGTTCTGGGCCGATGTCGCCCTCGACACCGTCCGCCAAGATCCCGCACCGAGCGCGGCGGTCCTGCAGGGCCTGTTCTTCGGGCGCGTCGCGCCGCATCGGACCGAGCGGCGCACCTTCGAGGCGCCGACGCTGGTCATCGGACACCGCCGCGACCCCGTGCACCCGTTCAGCGACTC
>JAWVFY010000332.1:0-3447 GCA_033855575.1 Solirubrobacteraceae bacterium | reverse complement strand
GTGTGCGGCTTGGCGGCATCGTGCAGGAGGGCGCCCCAGCGCATGGCGGCCCCGCGGGACAGCTCGTCGGCCAGCGGCTCGGCCAGGACCGCGGCGACGCGAGCGCCGGTCTGGGCGCCGAACAGCGCCGCGGGATCGCGCTCGAGCTCGATCACCCGCTCGAGCACCTCGAGCGTGTGGCCGTACGCGTCGAGGTGGTGATAGCGCGTCTGCTCGATGTCGTGCAACGCCCCGAGCTCGGGCAGGACGGCCGCCGCAGCGCCCACCGCCTCGAGCAGGCGCAGTCCGCGGGGCGCGTCGGGCGCGCGCAGGAGACGGCGCAGCTCGGCGAAGACGCGCTCCTGGGCCACGCCCGCCGCGCCCGCGGCCTGCTCGCGCGCCGCGACGATCGTCGCGGGCTCGATCTCGAGGCCCAGCTCGCACGCCAGGCGCGCGGCGCGGACGACGCGCAGCGGGTCGTCGGCGAAGGCCCGTGCCGCGACCATCCGCAGGCGGCGGGCCTCGAGGTCGGCCTGGCCTCCGTGCGGGTCGACCGGTTCGCCGCCGGCCAGCGGCTCGGCGATCGCGTTGACGGTGAAGTCGCGCAGCGCCAGATCGGCGGCCAGCGATCCGCCCCGCAGCGGCGAGAGGTCGGCTTGCCACGAGCGGTCCGGGGCCAGCACCCGCCAGGCACCGAACTCCTCGGAGAGCTCGAACACCGGTCCGCCGGCCGCCCGCGCCAGCGCCCGCGCCGCCGCGCGCACGTCGCCGTCGACCACGAGGTCGAGGTCGCCGACCGGCCGGCCGAGCAGCCGGTCGCGCAGCGCGCCGCCCACCAGCCAGGCATCGACGCCGGCCAGCGCTGCGCGCGCTACCGCCACCGGCTCGGTCACGCGTGGACCCGCGGCACCCGGGCGGTCAGCCCGCAGGTGATCTCGTAGTTGATCGTCTGAAGCCGGCGGGCGACCTCCTCGGCGGCGATCCCGTCCCCGATCAGCGTCACCTCGTCGCCGACGGCGACCGTCGGATCGGGCCCCACGTCGACCATGATGTTGTCCATGCTCACCGTGCCGACCAGTGGGTGGCGCTCGCCGCCGATCACGACCTCGCCGTTGTTGGTCAGCCCGCGGCGCCAGCCGTCCCCGTAGCCGATCGGCACCGTGGCGATGTGCGTCGGATGCGGAGCGGCGAACCGCCGCCCGTAGCCGACGGTCTGGCCGGTGCCGAGCGGTTTGACCGCCGCGACGTAGGAGGTCAGCCGCAGCGCCGGCTCGAGTGCCCGCGCCGTTGGATGCTCCTGGAAGGGGTCCAGGCCGTAGATGGCGACGCCGCAGCGCACGAGGTCGAACTGGGCGGCGCCGTCGCGCAGGGTGCCCGCGCTGTTGGCGGCGTGCAGGAGCGCGCCGGGAAACCGCGCTCGCAGAGGCCCGGCCCACGCGCGGAAGCGCGCCAGCTGCTCGCCGAAGAACGCGTCGCCGGGCTCGTCGGCCGTCGCGAAGTGGGTCATGAGACCAGCGACGACGCCCCCGCCTGCCTCCACCGCCTCGGCGACGCGCGTCGCCTGCTCGGGGTCGCGCGCGCCCAGGCGACCCATCCCGGTGTCGAGCTTGACGTGCACTCGCGTGTCGGCCGGGAGGCCGGCAGCGAAGCCCTCCTCCCACGCGACGAGCTCGGCCCCGGCGGCCAGCGCGACCGTCAGCTCCTCGGGCGACAGAGCGCCCATCACCACGACGGGGACGGGCTGCTCTCCCAGGTGCGCAGCCTCGCGCGCGGTGGCGACGAACAGCCGCTGCGCGCCGCCCGCCAGCGCGGCCGCGGCCGACTCGCGGGCGCCGTGGCCGTAGCCGTCGGCCTTGACGACCACGCCGAGGGCGGCGCCGTCGCGCAGTTCGCGCCCCAGCCGCCGGCAGTTGCGCGTGATCGCGGCCAGATCGATCCTGGCCAGCGCCCGCTCGGCCACGGGTCAATCCTCGCGGGCGAGCGCCTGCAGCACGTCGACCCGCGTGACGACACCGACCAGCCGTCCGTGCTCGACGACCGGCAGGCGGTTGTGGCCCTTCTCGGCGATCAGGCGGGCGGCCTCGCGCACCGGCGCGCTGGCTTCGACCGTCACCGGATCCTCGGTCATCATGTCCTGCGCCCGGGCGGCGACCGCCTTGCGCAGGCGCTCCTCGTAACGACGCAGCGGCTCGAGGAAGACCACGCCGCCCATCAGCTCGATGTAGTGCGGGATGTGCAGGTCGCCCTCCTCGTCGGCGATGACGAGGTCGGCCTCGGTGACGATGCCCACGCAGCGGCCGCCCTCGTTGACGACCGGGACGCCCGGCAGCTCGTTCTCCTTGAGCACCCGCACGACCTCCTCGACGGTCGCGTCGGGCGAGACCGTCACCGGGTCGCGTTCCATGATGTCGGCGACGGTGGGCACGGCGGCAGCGTATCTGGTGCGTGGCACCATGACCGGGTGGAGCCGTCCACCGAACCCATGCGCATCGACCGCTGGCTGTGGGCCGCCCGGCTGTTCAAGACGCGGGGGCTGGCCGCGGAGGCGGTGACCGGCGGGCGGGTGCAGGTCGGCGGCGAGCGGTCCAAGCCCGGCAAGGACGTGCGGCCCGGCGACGAGCTCGAGGTCTCGATCGGCGACGCGCGGATCAGCCTGGTCGTGCGCGGGACGGCGCCGCGTCGCGGGCCGGCGCGGGAGGCGGCACTGCTCTACGACGAGACGCCCGAGAGCGTGGCGCGCCGCGAGCGCCAGGCCGCCGAGCGCAGGCTCGGCGCCGCCCCGCCGGCCTTCGGCCCGCGGCCGACCAAGCGCGACCGCCGGCGGATGGACGCCTCGCGCGGACGGCGCTAGCGGTCGTCAGCCGCGCGCAGCAGGCAGCGCGGCGATGACGTCGGAGGCGATGACGCCCTCGGCGCCGATGCGCTCCGCGGCGAGCCGCCCGGCGCGCGCGTGCAGGTGCACGCCGGCACACGCGGCGGCGAACGGTTCCATGCCCTTGGCGAGCATCGCGGCCAGCACGCCCGAGAGGACGTCGCCGGTGCCGGCCGTGGCCAGCGCGGGCGTGGCGCCCGGGTTGACCGCCACCCGGCCGCCCGGCTCGGCGACGAGCGTGTCATCGCCCTTGAGCACGACGATCGCGCCCGAGCGCCGGGCGGCGTCACGGGCGTGGTGCAGCCGGCGGGCCCTGATCTCGTCGCTGCCGGCGCCCAGCAGCCGGCCCAGCTCGCCCTCGTGCGGCGTGAGGATCGTCGGTGCGCGCCGCACGCGCAGGTCCTCCAGCCGGCCGGCGTGGGCGTTGAGGCCGTCGGCGTCGAGCACGAGGGCGACGCCGGCCCGTGCCGCCACGTCGCGCACGAGCGCGACGGTCCCGGGCTCGCGGCCCGCACCGGGCCCGAGGACGAGCGCCCCGCCGCGCCGCTCGGCCTCCTCGAGCACGGTGTCGGCCCCGGCCGGCCACAGCGCCCCCT
>JAWVFY010000331.1:0-3033 GCA_033855575.1 Solirubrobacteraceae bacterium | reverse complement strand
GGGGTCGTACTCGAGGTCGGCGTCCTGGATGACGACGAACTCGCCGGTGGACATCGCGATCCCGCGCCTCACCGCGGCGCCCTTCCCCTGGTTGGGCTGGCGCCCGGCGCGCAGCGAGGGCAGCTCGGCGGCGAGGCGGGCGAGGATCTCGGGCGTCTCGTCGACCGAGCCGTCGTCGACGACGATGAGCTCCTCGCGCAGGGGCAGCTCGGCGACGCGGCGCAGCACGCCCTCGAGGGTGCGCGCCTCGTTGTAGGCGGGGACGACGATGCTGACGAGAGGTTGCGCCTCCACGGGGCGCGGCACTGTATTACGCGCCGGTCAGGCGCCTGCGCAGCTCGTCGCCGCGCCCCGCCGCCACCGCGCGCGCGGCGCGGCGCTCGTCGAGCGCGAAGCCGTGGGTGCCCGCGAGGTCGAGGAGCTCCTGGCGCTCCTCGCCCTCGCGGGCGGCGCGGATGAACAGCCAGGCGAACAGGCACAGCGTGACGATCGAGCCCTCGACCATCATCACGCCGGCACCGATCCGCTGGTCGTCGCCCGGCGAGATGTGCCAGAGGCGCTCGCCGGCGGCGTAGCGCGGATAGGCCGCGCCGCTCCACAGCAGGACGTTGGCGAGGATCGAGCCCAGCAGCCGGACGCCGAGGATGTAGAGCAGCTTGGCCAGGTTGCCGAACCACGGCGGGCGCGGGAGCGGGCCGAGGAGCGCCATCCACATCGCCACGCCGAAGCCGATGAACATCGCGTGCTCGAGCGCGTGGATGCCCGAGTGCGCAACGGCCGCCTGATAGAGCGCGGGCACGTGCCAGGCGAAGAAGTCGGCCGCCCACAGCGGCAGCGCGACGAGCGGATGCGTGAACACCCGCAGCCAGCCCAGCCAGCGGACGCGCAGGGCGGGCGCCAGCACCGGCCCGGTGAGGCCGAGGACGACCAGCAGCGCCGCGAGGTCGGCGAGCAGCAGGTGCTCGGTCATATGGACCCAGAACAGCTCGTCGGCGACGTGGCCGATCGGCGAGCTGAGCGTGAGGACGATGAGCGCGATGCCGGCCATGAACGACGCCTGGCGCCGGCCGGAGACCGCACGCGGGGTGCCGGCCAGAACGCGCACGCGGCGGGCGTAGAGCACGGCGAGGAGGATCGGCACGCCGAGCTGGACGGGCGCGAAGACCGGGCCGCCGAGATGGGCGGTGATGGTGATCATCCGGCGCTCACCAGGGCCACGCCGGCCAGCGCCACGCCCACGCCGATCCCCTGGCTGCGGCTGAGCCGCTCGCCGAGGACGCCGCGGGCCAGCAGGACGGTCATCACTGGATAGAGCGAGCCGATGACCGAGACGATGCTCAGCGCGCCGCGCGTGGTCGCCACGCCGTAGAGGGCGGTGGCCGCGAGGTCGGTCAGCCCGATCAGCGCGAGCTGCCAGCGGTCGGGCCCGGGCGGCAGCAGCGCCACGCCGCGCCGGACGGCGAGGATGATCACCGGCGGCAGGATGGCGATGCGGCCGAGCGCCAGCAACCACAGCACCGAGCCGTCGGCGGCCACGTCGGCGAAGGTGAAGTACAGCCCGAAGCCGACCGCGGCGGCCAGGGCGAGCACGATGGCGGGGCGGTTGGGACCGTGGGCGCCGAGCTCGTCGACCTCCTCGCGAGAGGCGAGCACCACGCCGCCGATCGTGATGACCAGGCCGACCGCCACGAGGGCGTGCAGCGCGTCGCCGGTGGCGAGCCCAACGATCACCGGCAGGATCACGCCGGTGGCGGAGATCGGCGCGACGATGCTCATGGTGCCGATCGACAGCGCGCGGTAGAACGCGCCGAGCGCGCTGAAGCCCGCGACGCCGGCGATGATCGCCGCCACCAGCGCCTTGGTCGGTGGCAGGCCCTCGCCCGTCGCAGCGATGACGATCAGCACGGCGGTCAGCCCGACGCTCTCGACCCACAGCAGCACCGTCAGCACGCCGAGACGCCGGCTCTTCAGGCCGGCCATGAAGTCCGCCAGGCCCCAGGAGGCCGCGGCGCACAGGGAGAAGGCGATCGCCATGCCAGGACAATCTAGGCAGCGGCGCGCGCGGGAAGGCGGGCGGTCAGGGAATCAGGTCGACCACGGTCTGCGCCGCGTCGCCCGCCTCGGGCCCGGCGGGAGACGGCAGCCCCTTGGCCGTGTCGGCCACCTGCTGGCCGGTGTCATGGGCCGCGCTCTTGGGCGGCGCGGCGGGTGGCGGCGGCCCGCCTCCCGAGCCCGCCGAGGCGCCGGCCCTCGCGGGGCGCGGGGTCGGCAGCCGGCCGGACGGGCGCTGCGGCCCGCGAGGGGCGGGCGCCGGAGCAGCGTGGTGAGACGGGCTCCTGGCCGGCGCGCGCGCCACGCTGGTGTGATGCCGCGCGGCGGCCGGCCGCCGCGCGCTGACGGGAAGCTGCGGCACCCGGGCCGCCGACTCGAGCCCGGGCGCGGCAAGCCCGCCCTGTGCAGCGGGGGCCGCCGGACCGGAGAGCACCTGACGCAGCGCGCGCAGCGTCGCGTGGCCGCCTAGCGCTGTCGTCAGCAGGACGCCCAGCGTCAGCCCGAGCGGGAGCAACAGGGCCACCCCGCCCGCCCCCAGCACGCTCCTGCGCCAGTGGCCGATCACGCCCACGGCGCCAGCGTACTCTCGCCCTGGCGGCCGGGCGAGCGATACGGTCCGCTCGCGTGGCACGGCTGACCCTCGCACGATCGCTGCGGCTGGCCCTGCTCGGGCTGACCGTGGTGCTGGCCGCGGTCGCTGCGGGCGGCGTCGCGTTCCTCTACGCCAGCCGCCAGACCTACGAGGATCGGCTGGCCAGCGCCTACCAGCTCCAGACGGCGGCCAGCCGGCTGCTGGCGGCGGGCATCGTCGAGGAGGCGACGCTGCGCGCCACGAGCGCGGGGGCGGCGCAGCGGGCCGCGGCGCGCCGCGCGTTTCAGCTGACGCTGGCCGATGCCCGGCGTCTGGCCGCCGGCGACGCTCCGAGCCTCGCCGACGTCGAGGCCGCCGCGCGCGACGAACAGCGGATCCGCGCCCATCCC
>JAWVFY010000330.1:0-14181 GCA_033855575.1 Solirubrobacteraceae bacterium | reverse complement strand
AGCCGCAGCGGCGGCGACCGCGAGGAAGGTCTTTCCGGTTCCCGCCGGACCGACGCCGAAAGTGATGGTGCTGCGCCGGATCGAGTCGACGTAGCGCTTCTGGTTGACGGTCTTGGGCGCCACCTTGTTGGAGCGGTGGCGCCAGACGACGTCGTCGAGGATGGCCGCGGGAGACTGGTGCTGGTCGAGCGCCCCCGTCACCGCGTGGATGGTGCCCGGCGCGATCTCGTGGCCCTGGTCGGCCAGGTCCGCGAGCTCGGCCACCACCGTGGCGGCGGCCTCCACGGCCTCGTCGTCGCCCTCGAGGGTGACCATGTTGCCGCGCAGGAAGACCTCGCAGCCGACGTGCCCCTCGAGCGCGCGCAGGATGGCGTCCTCGTGGCCGCTCAGCGCGGCGGCGGCGACGTTGGAGAGCTCGAGCTGGCGCCTCACGCCAGCGCCTCGGTGACCAGCGCGCTGACGCGTTTGCCGTCGGCGCGGCCCGCGATCTTCGGCATCGCCGCCTTCATCACCGCGCCCATGTCGCGCGGCGAGGACGCGCCGGATTCGGCGACGGCGGCGCTGACGATCGCGCGCAGCTCGTCGTCGGAGAGCTCGGCCGGCAGGTAGAGGGCGATCAGCTCGGCCTCGGCCTCCTCGCCGACCGCCAGCTCGGCGCGGTCGGCGTCGCGGAAGGCCCGAGCCGACTCCAGCCGGCGCTTGCGCTCGCGGCGCAGCACGGCGAGCTCGTCGTCGGAGCCCTCCTTGGCGGCCTTCTGCAGCTCGGAGAGGACGAGCCGGAGCGCGCCCACGCGGTCCTTCTCACCCGCCTTCATCGCAGCGGTGAGATCCTGCTTGACCGTGTCGGCGATCGCCATTCCCCACGCAGTCTAGAGCCCGAGGGGGCGGTTCAAGTCATCGGGCCCAGGGACCGATTCGAACCCCGTGCGCTGGTTCGTCGTGCTCCTCTGCCTGCTGTCCTGCCTCCCCGCGGCCGGCGCGTCGGCGGCGCCCGGCAGCCCCAGCACCTGGGACACGCCCCAGCAGCGATCGGTCATGCGCGCCGGGCTGCTGGAGCCGCTGGCCGACGGCCGGTTCGGAGGCGAGGCGCCTCTGACGGGCCACCAGCTGACGCTCGCCTTCGGCGGGCTGGCGCTGAGCCTCGGCCTGCCGCCGCTCGCCGTGCCCGGCGGGCCGATGAGCCTCGCCGCCTTCGACCGGCGGATGGTCGACCAGCTCGGCCTGGCCGACGTCGCCGCGGCCGTCGACCACGGCGCCTGGGCGGCCGGGCTGCAGCCGCCATCGATCTTCGGGACGGAGGTCATCGCCCGCGCGCTGGGGCTGCGCTTCAACCACCCGTTCCCCGCCGGCGAGGCGATCGAGCCCTACCCCACCGACCTCATCACCCGCGCCGAGGCGGCCTGGTCGCTCGCCGCCGTCCTGCACTTCTCGGGCTGGGAGGTCGCCGGTGCGCGCGCGGCGTTCTCGGCCTTCGCGCTGCCCGCCTACACCGACCGCCAGCGCGCGGCCCTCCGCGTCGCAGTCTCGAAGATCGGCATGCCCTACGTCTGGGGCGGCGAGACCGACGGCCCGTCCTACGGCCAGGTCCACGGCGGCTATGACTGCTCGGGCTTCGTCTGGCGCGTCTTCAAGGAGACCGGCCTCGTGCACACCATCTCGGGCCGCACCGCAGCGCAGATGGCCGGCGAGATCCCCAAGTCCGAGCGCCTGCGCTGGACCGACCTGCGCCCCGCCGACCTGATGTTCTTCGGCCGGGCGCACTTCAGTTCACGCGCCACCGAGGCCAACATCGTCCACACCGCGATCGTGCTCGGCAACGGCTGGCTGATCAACTCCAGCGATCAGGGCGTCTTCGTCCAGCCGATGGAGGGCTGGCGCCACGACGAGTTCGCCTGGGGCCGAAGGGTGGTGTGAGCCTCAGCTCGCGTCCTCGCCCGTCCCGCCGCCGCTGGTGCCCCGCAGCTCGTCGCCGAGGCTCTGGGGATGGCCGAGCTGGCCCAGCTCCGCGGTGTCCCGGCCGAACAGCAGGCCGACGTTCCAGTCGGTCAGCAGGCGCAGCTTGCGGCCCAGGCCGGGCATCATCGCCAGGTGGTAGGTGCGGGCCAGCCACCAGGCCGGGGCGCCGCGCCACCGGATCCCGGCCGTCTGGGCGACCGCCTCGCCGCGGCCCATGTCGACGAACACCCCGAGCGTCCGGTAGCGAAACGGCCGCCGGCGGCCGCGGCCCAGGGCGGCGGCCACGTTGCGGGCCACGCGCCGTCCCTGGCGGATCGCGTGCTGGGCGGTCGGCGGCGTCGGGGCGCGCAGACCCTGGGCCGGATCGGGGACCGCCGCCGCGTCGCCGATGGCCCAGACGCCGTCGACGCCCTCGGCCTGCATGTAGCGGTCGACCCGGATGCGCCCGCCGGGGTCGAGCGGCAGGCCGAGGTGGGCCACCACCGGGTGGGGCTTGACGCCGGCCGTCCACACGACGGTCCGGGTGGGAATCCGGTCTCCGCCCGAGAGCGTGGCGCTGTCGGCGGTGACGCCGTCGAGCGTGGTGGCGGTGCGGATCTCCATACCGCGCCCGCGCAGCTCGGCCGTCGCGAACGCCGCCAGCGACTCCGGGATCTCGGCCATGACCCGCTCGCGCGCCTCGACCAGCAGGAAGCGGACGCCCTGGGTCCGGCAGCGCGGGTAGAGGTCCAGGACGTCGACGGCGAAGTCCTGCAGCTCGGCCGCGCCCTCCAGCCCCGCATAGCCCGCCCCGACGAACACGAAGGTCAGCCACGGCTCGCGCGCGACGGGGTCGTCGAGGGCCTCGGCGGCCTCCAGGCAGCCCAGCACGTGGTTGCGCAGCGCGATCGCCTCGGGCAGTGTCTTGAAGCCGCGACCGTGCTCGGCCAGCCCAGGGATCGGCAGCGTGCGCGAGACGGAGCCCAGCGCAACGACCAGGTGGTCGTAGTGCAGCTCTTGCAGATCGTCCTGATAGCTCCGTAGCCGCAGCACCTTCCGCGACGGGTCGGCACCGACGACGGCGCCGAGCCGCAGATCGGTGCGCCGCAGCTGCTCGCGCAGCGGCACCACGACGTGGCGCGGCTCGAGCGTTCCCGCGGCGGCGCCGGGCAGCAGCGGTGTGTAGAGCATGAAGTTGACGTCGTTGACCAGCGTGACCCGGGCGCTGTGAGGCGGCAGGACCCGTTCCAGCGTGCGGGCGGCCTGCAGGCCGCCGAACCCTCCACCGGCAATCACGACGTTCCAGGCGATGGGGCGAATCTTGCCCGTTCTGGGGAGCCTGCGCCTGGACGGATGTGCGAGCCACCGATCCCCGCCTGAAGATCCGGGCTGTGAAGCCGATCCACTACGGACATGGCCCCTCGGAAGGAACTCGCCGCGACCGCTGTCGTGGCGACCGCCGGACTCGTGGTCGCCGGTGTCGGCCAGCTCCTCGGCCACGGCGACGCCTGGGCGGTGGGCCTGGCGCCCGCGCTGGGCGTCTGCCTGAGCCTCGGCGCGGCCGGACTGTGGCGCACCGGACGCGCCGCCGCCGCCGACCGTGCCGCCACGCGGCTGGATCGCATGACCGGCCTGGCCAACGGCGCGCAGCTGCGGGAGGACATCGAGGTGTTCCTCGCCGAGCACAGCGGCGACGGCCGCCGCAAGCTCCTGATCTTCGACCTGGTCGGCTTCAAGAAGTACAACGACTCCTTCGGCTTTGCCGCCGGCGACGCCCTGCTGCGCCGGCTGGCGCGCAAGCTCCGCGAGGCGATCGGCGACGAGGGCGACCTCTACCGGCTGCGCGGCGCCCAGTTCGCCCTGGTCACCGACGCTCACGAGACCTCCGCGCTGCGCGCCGCCGCCGGCGACTCCCTCTTCGAGATCGGCGAGGGCTTCATGATCCGTTGCGCGCAGGGCTCCGTCGTGCTGCCCACCCAGGCCACCAACGTGTCCGACGCGCTCAAGCTCGCCGACCAGGAGGTCCAGGCCGAGCGCGCCATGCTGCGCAGCCAGGGCATCGACGACCTCTCGATCAGCGCCCCCGCGACCGGCGGGGCGCGCGTCGCGCCCTCGCCCTACGACGTGGCCGACCTGTCGGTGTCCGTCGGGCAGTGCCTGGGCATGGCCGGACTGGAGCTCGACCACCTCGAGTGCGCGGCGGCGCTGCGCGACGTCGGGATGATGTCCGTCCCCGACGCCGTCGTCGCGGCGCCCGGCCGGCTGACCGACGAGGACTGGGGCTTCGTCCAGCTGCACACGCTGGTGGGCGAACGCCTGCTGCGGTCGAACTTCGGCATGGACCGCGTCGCCGCCATCGTCCGCTCCAGCCACGAGCGCTGGGACGGCACCGGGTACCCCGACGGCAAGGCCGGCGAGAGCATCCCGCTGGCCGCGCGCGTCGTCTTCGTGTGCAGCGCCTTCCAGGACATGACGACCCAGCGATCGCACCGCCCTGCCCTGACCGCCGGCCAGGCCCTGCGTGAGCTCGAGCGCTGTGCAGGCACCCAGTTCGATCCCGCCGTGGTGGCGGCGTTCGTGGGCGCCTTCACCGACCGCTCCGACGCCACCGGCGACGCCGTCGGCTTCGGCGTCGCCTGACAGCGCTCGCGCTCTCCGACACAGGCCGGGCCGTCGGTTAGCGTCTGCGGTCCATGAGGATCCTGCTCGCCGAGGACTCCGCCGCTTCGCGGTTCCTGCTTCGGCACGCCGTCGAGGAGCTCGGCCACGAGTGCATCGTCGCCGAGGACGGCCTGCGGGCCTGGGAGCTCTTCCGCCGGGACCACGCCGAGGTCGTCATCAGCGACTGGATCATGCCCGGTCTCGACGGCGACGAGCTGTGCCGGCGGATCCGCGCCGACGCCCGGAGCGCGTACACCTACTTCGTGATGCTCACCTCGCTGGAAGACAAGGAGTTCGTCCTGCGCGGCATGCAGGCCGGCGTCGACGACTACCTGACCAAGCCGCTGGACCGCAACGACCTCGCGGCCCGCCTGATCGCCGCCTCGCGGGTCACGGCGCTGCACCACCAGATCGCCGAGCAGCAGCGCGAGCTCGAGAACGAGGTGGCGATGGCCGCGGGCATCCAGCGGGGGCTGCTGCCGGCCGAGCCGCCGCAGGTCGCCGGCGCCGAGCTGGCCGGCGTGTGCCTGCCTGCCGCCAACATCGGCGGCGACTACTACGACTTCCTGCTCGACGAGCAGGGTCGTCTCGTGCTGCTGATCGCCGACGTGGCCGGCCACAGCATCGGCTCGGCGCTGCTGATGGCGATGGCCCGCAGCGTCCTGCGCCGCGAGGTCGCCGAAGGCGCCCTGCCCGCCGCGGTCCTCGGCGCAACCAACCGGGCGATGTACGCCGACCTCGTCACCGCCGGGCTGTTCATCACCATGTTCTGCGTGATCTACGACCCCGCCGACGGGCGGCTGACCTTCGCCAACGCCGGGCACAACCCGCCGCTGCTCCAGCGGCCCGACGCGCCGGGGCTCGAGCTCGACGCCGACGGCGCGGCCATCGGCTTCCTGGAGGACGTCGAGTTCGAGGAGCGCACCGAGACGCTCGGGCCTGGCGACGCACTGCTGCTCTACACCGACGGCGCCGTCGAGGCGCAGGATCCCCGCGGCGAGCAGTTCGGCGAGGAGCGCCTCGCCGATCTGGTCGCCGCGATGGCTCCAGCCGGCTCGGAGGCCCTCGTCAGGGCGGTCGTCGACACGCTCAACGACTTCACGGGTGGGGCCCACCAGGGCGACGACATCACGGTCGTCGCGCTGCGGAGGACGTCGGGTTGAGGTTCCTGCGGCGCGCCCCCGCCGGCGATGACCTCGCCCTCCGCCTGCTCGGCGTGCTGGCCGAGACGAGCGACTACCGCGCCAGGCTCGACGCCGCCCTCGACGTGGTCAAGGCGATCACCGGGCGGCCCGACGCCTACCTCTACGTCGCCGAGCCGGGCGGCGAGCGGTTCCACCTCGAGCACACGCGCGCCCGCGCCGCGGCCGATCCCACGCGCGCCGCGCCGGGCCCGATGCAGACGGCGATGGAGGGCGGCGCCGAATGGAGCGTGCCGACGCCGCCCTTCGAGATCAGCCGGCTGCCGGAGGACGCCAACCCGCGCGTGGTCACCAGCCCCGTCGGCCAGCTCTACTCGCTGCCGATCGCCGGAGGCGACGGCGAGCTGATCGGTCTGCTGCGCGCGGGACCGGTCGCCGAGGACGCGGTCCCCCGTGCCGTGGCGGAGCGCCACGCGCAGATCGCGACCCCGATGGCCGTGGTCATCGGCCAGGCCCGCCGCGAGGAGGAGCTGCGCCAGCGGCTGGCCAGCGCCACGGCGCAGGTCGACGCGAGCCGCCGCCTGGCCGGCTCGGCGGTCGATGTGGAGCGACTGGTCGCGCTGCTGCTCGAGCTGGCGCTGGCCGGGACCCGCACCGAGGCGGGGTTCGTTGCCGTGCGCTCGGCGACCGGTCGCCTCGAGGTTCGCGCGGCAGCCGGCATGCCGCCGGGCTTTGCCGACACGGTCGACCTCACGCCCGAGACCGGGCTCTTCGACTGGTCGGCGGCCGAAGGCGGCGCGCTGTTCCTGCGCGACGTCGAGGCGGCCGAGCGGATGGGCATCCGGTCGCTGCTGGCCGTGCCGCTGATGGAGGAGGGCGACGCGCTGGGCGTCTTTGCGCTGGTGACCTTCGCCGAGGGCGCCGCCTTTGACGAGCACGACCTCACGCTGCTCGAGGCGTTCACGGAGCAGATCCGCCTGATGCTCTACAACGCCCAGCTGTTCGGCAGCTTCAGCGAGCGCTACCTGACGACCGTCGAGGGCCTCGCCCACGCGCTCGACGCCCGCCGCCCCGAGACGGCCGGCCACCACCGCACCGTCAGCGCCGTCGCCGAGGCGATCGCCCGCGAGGCGGGCCTGGACGACGCTGCGGTCGAGGCCGTGCGGATCGGCGGCCTGCTCCACGACGTCGGGCTGGCCGGCACCGCCGAGGGCAGCTGGGAGTCCGACGTCGAGCACCCCACGGTCGGCGCCAGCCTCGTGGCTCACCTGCCGCTGGACCCTGGCGTCGCCGGCAGCGTGGCCACCCATCACGAGTGGTTCGACGGCTGGGGCTTCCCGGCCGGGCTGAAGGGCGAGGACATCCCCGCGGCGGGCCGCGCGCTCGCGGTCGCCGAGTTCCTCGTCGAGCTCTCCACCCCCGACGAGTTCCGGCCGGGGTGGCCGCCGGACCGGCTGGCGGCCGAGCTCGCGCAGCGCAGCGGCAGCCAGTTCGACCCGGCGGTCGCCGACGCGGCGGCGCGACTGCTTCGCCAAGACGCCCTGCGCCTCCCGGCGGCCGCGGCGCCGACCAAGGAGCGATAGGTGGACCACGAGATCTCAGAACGGGCGGGCGTGAAGATCGTCCACGTCCACGGCCCGATCGACGTCAGCCGCGCCCTCGAGCTCCGCGAGCTCTTGGGGGCCCAGATCGACTCGGCGTCGGCCCGCGTGCTGCTCGACGTCTCGGACGTCCCGTTGATCGACTCATCGGGAATCGGCATCCTGGTCACCGCGCACCGCCGGGCCACCGGGCAGGGCGCCCGCTTCGGCGTCAGCGGCGCCACCGGCACGGTCGCGCGGGTCTTCGAGATGACCCGGACCAACAAGCTCCTGTCGCTCTTCGGCACCGTCGACGAGGGCGTGGCCGAGCTCGCCGGCTGAACGCGTGGGCGCCGGCCGCGACAGCCTGACCATCCCCAGCCGCCCGGAGTCGATCGACGACGCCCGCCGGTGGGTCGCGGCGCGGGCTCGCACCGCCGGCCTGGGCGACGGCCCCGTCGGCGAGATCGAGCTGGCGCTGACCGAGGCGCTAGCCAACGTGATCGAGCACGGCTACGACGGGGACACGTCGCAGGAGATCGTGCTCGAGGTGGAGCTGGCCGGCGATGCGCTGGCCATCCACGTGCGCGACTGGGGCCGTGCCGTCGACCCCTCCGGATACGCTGCCCGGGACCTGGACGATCCCGGCGAAGGCGGCTACGGCGTGTTCCTCATGGACCAGCTGATGGACGGCGTGACCCGCACACCCCAGCCCGGAGGCGGGACGCTCCTGACCCTCGTCAAGAGGAGAAAGGAAGGACAGGATGATTGATGTCTGCTTGGTCGTGGAGGGCAACTACCCGTACGTGACCGGGGGGGTGTCGCAGTGGGCCCACGGCCTGCTGGGAGGGATGCCCGATGTGCGCTTCGCGGTCGCTCACGTGCGTGCCGAGGGCGCGCCCGAGCGTCCGGCGGCCTACGACCCGCCCGCCGGCGTCGAGGTCGTCTGCATCGATGTCGAGGACGGCGAGGTCGTGCCCCCTGCCGAGGCGCACGCCGCGCTGCCCGACGCCTGCGTGTACCACGCGACGTCCACCGGCACGTCGGGCGAGGTGGCGCGCCGCGCCGCCGCCGAGCGCGGCGCCGGCTTCGCGCTGACGGAGCACGGGCTGGCCTGGAGGGACCTTCTCATGGCGCCTGTGGCCCCCAAGAGCCATTTCGTCCGGCCGGACCTCGCTCCGAGGATGACCCCACAGGAGCGCGCCCGCCTGGCGGCCGACACCCTGCACCTGGCCCGCGGGGCCTACGCCGAGGCCGGCGCCGTCACCTCGGTATGCGGGCCCAACGCCGCTTGGCAGGCCGCCGCCGGCGCGCCGCGCGAGCGCCTGCACGTGATCCCCAACCCGGTGACCGCCCAGGATCCCGCCGCCCGCTGCGACGACGGCGGCTTCCTGACCGCGTTCGTCGGCCGGGTCGCGCCCGAGAAGGACGTCGAGACGTTCCTGCGAGCCGGCGCCCTGGTGGCCGTCGAGCGGGCTGACGCACGCTTCGCGGTCGTCGGCCCGCTCGACCAGGACCCGGCCTACGCCGACCGCTGCGTGTCGCTCGCCGCTGCGCTGGGCCTGGGCGACCGGGTGACGTTCACCGGCCAGACCGACCCGCAGCCCTGGTACGGGCGCATGGACGTGCTGGCGCTGACCAGCCTGACCGAGGCCCAGCCGCTCGTCGCCCTGGAGGCGATGGCGGCCGGCGTGCCCGTGGTCGCCACCGATGTCGGCGGCTGTCGCGAGGCGATCGGCGCGGCGGGGCTGCTGACCGCTCCCGGTGACCCCCAGGCCACCGCCCGGGCGATCCTGCGGCTGGCCCACGACGAGCTGCTGCGGGCTCGGCTGGGGGCCGCGGGCCGCCGCCGCACAGCGGCCGCGCACAACCCGGCGCGCGTCCTGGGCGCCTACCGGGAGATGTACGAGCGCCTGGCCGCGTAGCGGCCGCGCCCCCGATGGCCGACACCACCGTCCTGCTGTGCACGGAGGGGACCTATCCGTACGCGGGCGGTGGTGTCAGCACGTGGTGCGACATCCTCTGTCGCGAGCTCGCCGACTACGACTTCACCCTGTACGCGGTCACCGGCGAGCCCGAGGTGCGCCTGCGCTACGAGCTGCCGCCGAACGTCAGGGCGACGATCCACATCCCGCTCTGGGGGGCGCGCGAGCCCGCCGACTTCGTCCTGGCCGACATTCCGCTCTCCGAGCTCCACGCGCGCCGGCGGCGAACCACCGCCACGGCGGTCACGCTGCGCTTCGTGCCGCTGCTGCATCGCCTGCTGGCCGCCATGGCCCTCGAGGCCAGCCCCGAGGACGACGGCACGCTCATCTGGCAGCTGTGGCGCTGGTTCCAGGAGCACGACTGGCGCGCTACGTGGAAGTCGCGTGAGGTCTGGGACGCGTTCGTCGAGGTCACCACGGCCTCGCACGGCGCGCTGCGCGAGCCCACGATCGAGGACACGGCCACCGCGCTGCGCTGGCTGGCCAACTACCTCCTGCCGCTCACCGCGCCGGTGCCGAAGACCGACATCGTCCACACCACGATCGCCGGCTTCCCGGGCCTGGCCGGGATCGTCGCCAAGCTCGAGCACGGCACGCCGTTCCTGGTCACCGAGCACGGCGTCTGGATCCGCGAGCGCTACATCTCGGTCTCCACCGGCCCGTTCAGCGACTACGGCAAGCGCTTCCTCATGGGCCTGTCGCGCTACCTGGCGCGCGTCAACTACCGCTGCGCCGACCTGATCTGCCCGGTGACCGGGTTCAACCGGCGCTGGGAGGTGCCCTACGGCGCCCCCGCCGCCCTGACCGAGACGATCCCCAATGGGGTCGACCCGGCGCTCTTCGCGCCGGCGCCCAAGCCGCGGTCGACCGCTGGGCGCCCGGTGGCCGTCGCAGCGGCGCGCGTCTTCCCGCTCAAGGACATCGAGACCATGATCCGCGCGGCGGCCGTCGCCCGCCGCGAGCTGCCCGAGGTGCAGTTCCTCGTCTACGGCTCGCTCGACGCCGACCCGGGCTACGTCGGGCGCTGCCGCGCGCTGATCGCCGAGCTCGACCTCCAGGAGACCTTCGTCTTCGCCGGGCATCACTCCAAGCCCGCCGAGCTCTACAACGAGGGCGACATCAGCGTGCTGTCGAGCATCTCCGAGGGCTTTCCCTACACGGTCCTCGAGTCGATGGCCTGCGCGCGGCCGGTGGTGGCGACCGACGTCGGCGGCGTGCGTGAGGCGCTGCAGGACTTCGGCATCCTCGTGCCGCCACGCGACCACGAGGCGCTCGGCCTGGCGGTGGTCGGTCTGTTGCGCAACCCCGGCCTGCGGACGCTCATGGGCCGCCAGGCCCGCGAGGCGGTGCTCGCCCGCTTTCGCATCGGCCACTCGGTGGGCGCCTACAGGGGTGTCTACGAGCGCCTGCTGGCACTCCCAGCCGCCCCGGCGGCGCTCGCCGCATGAGCGGGCGGACGGAACGCGGCGATGCGCCGGCGGGGCCCGGCCTGCCAGCGGCCCCGGCCGGCGAGCCCCCGGCCCACGACCCCGTGGCCCAGCCGGCGGGCCCGCTCACCGCCCCGGCGCCGGGCTCGCGGGCGACGGTCGACGCGCTGGCCGCGTTCATCGTCGACGAGGCCGGGCCGCCGATCGACGTCTGGGCGATCGCCGCCCTGTTGGAGAGCGCCGGCGTCCGCGACCGCGACGCAGTCGAGGGCTACGGCCAGCGCGACGTGTTCGCCCTCGCCCGGGCCGTACAGCAGCGCCTGCCCGACGCCGAGCCCCGCGTGGCGCAGCCGGAGCCGATCCCGCCGCTGCGTGCGCGCCTGGAGCGCTATGCCCGCATCTACGGCCGCGGCACGTTCTTCTTCCTGCCGCTGGCGCTGCAGCTGTTCTCGCTGCTGGTGGTCGGCATCTCGCAGTTCGCGGCCATCCACTTCACCAACACGCAGGCGTCGGTCGTCGCCGTCGCGACGTCGCTGAGCTTCGTCGCCACGTCGGGGTTCATCCAGGCCCTCGGCTATCTGGCGCCGATCTACATCGAGAGCGGCAAGCACGTCCTGGCCCGGTCGGTGGCCTGGCGGGTGATGGGCCTCGGTGCGCTGGCGGCACTGGCCGTCGGTGCGATCGCGTTCGGCCTCGCCGCCGCCACCCACGCCTACCCCGCCCACGAGCTGAGGGTCGGCGCCGCCTACTACCTGCTGCTGACCGCGCAGGGCCTGGTGGGCGCGCTGCTGTACATGCTGCGCCGCTTCGTGCTGATCCTCGCCGCGACGTTCGTCGCGCTCGTCGTGGTTGGGATCCTCTACAAGCACACGTCGCTGAAGGTCGAGCAGATCAACTGGATCGGGCTCGGCGTCGGCGTCGTGGTCCAGCTCGGGGTGGCGGTGATCGTGCTGGACCGGCGCGCGGGCGGCACGCGCGGCGACATGCGCCTCGCCCGGCTGCCCCGCGCGCGCCTGCTCGTCCGCCGGGCGCTGCCCTTCGGGGTCTATGGCCTCGTCTACTTCACGTTCCTGACCGCCGACCGCATCATCGCCTGGGCCTCCGGCTCGAACCCGCTGCCGCTGTGGTTCCGCGCTCCCTACGAGGTCGGCCTCGACGTCGCGCTGGCGGGGATCGTCTTCGCGCTGGCCTTCTTGGAGATCACGGTCGAGAACTTCTCGGCGATGCTGGTGCCCACCGCCGAGCGCTTCGGCGTCGACGCTGTCAACGAGTTCAATCGCGTGGTCTCGCGGTTCTGGGCCCGGCAGCTGGCCTTCGTCGGCGCCCTGGCCGCCCTCGGCACGCTGGCGGCGACGGCGGTCCTCGTGGTCCTGAACCACCTCGGAGCGCTCGGCCCCATCCACAAGCTCTACGAGGACCCGGTGGCCCACCGGGTCTTCGGCCTCGGCGTGCTCGCCTACGCGTTCCTCGCCGTCGGGATCGCCAACAGCGTGTTCCTGCTCAGCCTCAACCGCCCGTGGCGGGCGATCGCCTCGATCACCCCCGGGCTGCTCATCAGCATCACGGTCGGGATCGTGCTGACCACCGGGCACGCCTACTGGACGGCCGTGATCGGCGTGCTGGCCGGCTCGATCGTCTTCGCCGCGCTCAGCGGCGGGCAGGCGTGGCGCACGCTACGGCGCGCCGACTACCACAACTACGCCGCCTGGTAGACGACCGCCAGCCAGCCCTCGGCCTCGAGCCGCCGGACCTCGCGCAGGCCGTGGCGGCCCAGCGCGGCGGTGACCCCGTCGCCCTCGGCGACGAGCAGGCCGCCGGCCACCAGCGTGCGCGGCGGCTCGCTGAGCTCCATCGCCACCAGCAGCGGGCGCAGCAGGTTGGCCACGATCGTCGGCGCCGCCGGGACAGGCTCGGTGCGCAGGTCGAAGCGGCGCACGGCGACCGGCGCGCGGTTGGCGCGGGCGTTCGTGGTCGTCGCCTCGACGCTCTGAGGCTCGTGGTCGAGGCCGAGCACCGGCGCCCAGCCCAGGTGCGCCGCCGCGATCCCCAGCACGCCGGAGCCGCAGCCGACGTCGACGAGCGGGCCGCCCGGCTCGAGGTCGCACAGCGCCTGCAGGCACAGGCGCGTCGTGGCGTGGGCGCCGGTGCCGAACGCCTGGCCGGGGTCGATGACGATGTCGCCGGCCCCGGCGTCGTGCCACGGCGCGCGCACGCGCAGCGATCCGACCACGACCGGCCGGTGGAACTCGCGCCAGCGGCGGTTCCAGTCGTCGGCCACCTCGCTGGTCGAGACATCGACGAGCGCGCCGCCGACGGCCGCGCGCAGGTCCGGCAGCGCGGGCAGCTCGCCGGGCGCGCCGTAGACCGCGTACTCGACGACGTCCCCGCAGTCGACCTCCTCCACCCCACCGGGCGCCAGCTCGAGCAGCTCGGCCAGCGCCAGCTCGGCGTCCTCGCGCCGGACGCGCACCGCCAGGCGGAGCATCAGCCGCCGAACAGGCGGCGCAGCTTGCCCCCCAACCCCTCGTTGAGGTCGAGGTTCTCCGGGGTGAGCGTCTCGGCCAGGCGCTCGAGCAGCTCGCGCTGCTCGCGGTCCAGCCGGCGCGGGACGATGACGTTGACCACGACGCGCAGGTCGCCGGTGCGACCCGGACGGCGCAGCACCGGCATCCCCTGGCCGCGCAGCGTGATCGTCTCGCCCGGCTGCGTGCCGGCCGGGATCTCCACCTCGTGCGGGCCGCCCAGCGTCGGCGCCTCGAGCGTCGTCCCCAGCGCGGCCAGCGGCGCCGGCACGTCGAGCACGGTCACCAGGTCGTCGCCGTCGCGCAGGAAGCGCTCGTCCTCGCGGACCCGGACGAGCACGTAGAGGTCGCCGGCCGGGGCACCGGGATCGCCGGCGTGCCCGCGGCCGGCGATCCGGATCCGCTGCCCGTCGGCGATCCCCGCGGGCACGTCGACCGTCAGCGTGCGCTGCTCGACGTGGCGGCCCTCGCCCCCGCAGACCGCGCATGGGGTCTCGGCGATCTTGCCCTCGCCGCCGCAGGTGTCGCACGGCACGGTGCGGACGACCTGGCCGAACGGCGTGCGGCTGACGGCCTGGAGAACGCCCTGGCCACCGCAGCGCTCGCAGGTGGCGATCGGCGTCCCGGGCTCGGCCCCGTTGCCGCGGCAGTGCTCGCAGACCCCGACCGCCTCGAAGCTGACGTCGAGCGACGCGCCCGCCGCGGCCTGAGCCAGATCGATGTCCAGCGCAACGGCGATATCGCCGCCCTGGCGCGGGCCGGCGCGGCCGCCCCCGAAGGCGCCGCCGCCGCCGAAGAAGGCGTCGAACAGGTCGCTGAGCGAACCGAAGCCCTCGGTGCTCGGCGACCAGCCGCCCGAGCGCAGGCCCTCGCGGCCATAGCGGTCGAAGGTGGCGCGGCGCTCGGGATCGGAGAGGATCTCGTAGGCC
>JAWVFY010000329.1:0-4175 GCA_033855575.1 Solirubrobacteraceae bacterium | reverse complement strand
GCCAGCGCGAGGTGGATCGTGCACTGCGCCAGGGCGTACTGGCACTCGGGGAGCCCGACGTGCTCCACCGCGGAGGCCGCCGCCGTGGCCACGACGAGCGCCTGCGGGTCGGCGTTGCCGATGTCCTCGGAGGCGAGGATGACCATCCGGCGGGCGACGAAGCGGGCGTCCTCGCCGCCCTCGAGCATCACCGCGAGGTAGTACAGCGAGGCGTCGGGGTCCGATCCCCGGGTGGCCTTGATCCACGCCGAGATCGTGTCGTAGTGGTGATCGCCGGCCCGGTCGTAGCGGATCGCCCGGCGCTGCAACGCGTCCTCGGCGACCTCCAACGTCACCCGCTCGCCACTCGTCTCCGCCGCCAGCTCGAGCGCGCTGAGCGCGGTGCGGGCGTCGCCGCCCGCGCGGGCGGCGAGGAACGCGACCGCCTCGTCGTCGACCTGCGCGTCGCCCAGCTCGCCGCGCTCCAGCGCGCGGCGCAGCAGCGTCTCGACGTCGGCGTCGGTCAGCGGCTGGAGCTCGATGACCTGGGCGCGGGACAGCAGCGCCGAGTTGACCTCGAAGTAGGGGTTCTCGGTCGTCGCGCCGATCAGCGTGACCAGCCCCTCCTCGACCGCCGGCAGCAGCGCGTCCTGCTGGGCCTTGTTGAAGCGGTGGATCTCGTCGAGGAAGAAGATCGTGGAGCGGCCGCCCTTCCTTCGCTCGGTGGCGCGGTCGAGCACGCCGCGCACCTCGGCCTTGCCCACCTGCACCGCGCTGAGCTCCTCGAACGCGGCGTTGGCCGCGGCGGCGACGATCCGGGCCAGCGTCGTCTTGCCGGTCCCCGGGGGCCCGTAGAGCACCATCGAGAACGGCCGGCCCTGCTCGATCGCGGTGCGCAGCGCGCTGCCCTCGCCGAGCACGTGGTCCTGGCCCACCACCTCGTCGAGGGTCTGCGGGCGCATGCGCGCCGGGAGCGGGGCGCCGGGTGGAGCGGCCAGTGAGGGCCGGGGGTCCTCGGGCTCGAAGAGCTGATCGGTCATGGCATGCACCAGTATGCGCTCCCGATGGGCCTGATCCTGTTCGCGGCGTGGTGCTTCACTGTGGCCTTCGCCGGCGGGCTGGTCGGCCTGGTGCTCGGCAACCTGCGCCTGCCCGCGACGCTCGTCGTGGCCAGCAGCGCTGGCGCCGGCACCGGCGCCAACCTCCTGGTCAGCGCCGCCGCGGCCGGGGCTGCCGCCGTCGCCCATATCCGGGCCGGCCGCGTCAACTGGCGGCTGTTCGCCTGGATGGCGCCGCCGTCGATTGCCTTCGCCGTCCTGGGCGGGTACGTCAGCGGCGTGCTGCCGCGCACACCGCTGCTGGCGGCGATCGCGACCGTGCTGATCGTCAGCGGGTTGCAGCTGCTGGGCTGGCAGCCCGTCGCGCAGCACGCCCGCACGGAGCTCGACCTGCGCGCGGCCGTCGCCAGCGGCGCGATCGTCGGGTTCCTGGGCGGCGTCGTCGGCCTGATCCTCGGCTCGCTGCGCATGCCCGCGCTGCTGCGACTCGTCGGCGAGCCGGCCTCGAGCGCCGCCGGTGTCAACGTGACGATCGGCTTCTGGGTGGGCATCGCCGGGGCGCTCGGCCACCTGCCGTCCGCCGCGCCCGACTGGAAGGTGGCGGGCGTCGGGGCGGCGGCCTCGATCCCCGGCGCGTTGCTCGGTGCGCGCCTCACCGGGCGTCTGAGCGAGCCGCAGCTGATCCGCGCGATCGCGCTCGTGGTGATCGTCGCGGGAGTGTCCACGGGAGTCGAGGCGGTCGCGTAGCCTCACGGCATGGCCGACCCCGTGCCGCTCCTCCAGGAGCTCATCCGCTTCAACACGGTCAACCCGCCGGGCGACGAGCGCGTCGCGCAAGAGCACCTTGCGGGGCTGCTGAGCGGCGCCGGCCTGGAGGTGGAGCTGCTCGGCCGCACGCCCGAGCGGCCCAACCTGATCGCCCGGCTGCGCGGCACCGGCGACGGGCCGACGCTGTGCCTGCTCTCCCACGTCGACACGGTGCTGGCCACCCCCAGCGAGTGGACCCACGATCCGTGGTCGGGCGACATCGAGGATGGCGTGCTCTACGGGCGCGGCGCCCAGGATATGAAGCAACAGACGGCCACCGAGGTCGCGGCAGCGCTGCGCCTGGCCGCCGCGGGCTGGAGGGGCAAGGGCGACCTGCTGGTCGTCGTGGTCGCCGACGAGGAGACCGGCGGCGGCGAGGGCGCGATGTGGGTGTGCGAGCACCATCCCGTGAAGGTCCGCTGCGACTACCTGCTCAACGAGGGGGCCGGAACGCTCGTGCCCTATGGCGACGAGCGCCTGTACCCGGTGTGCATCGCCGAGAAGGGCGTGTTCCGGTTCACGCTGCGCACCGAGGGCCGGGCGGCTCACGCCTCGATGCCGCGCCTGGGCGACAACGCGCTGGTCAAGCTCGCCCCGCTGCTCTCCCGCATGGCCGAGCGCCAGCCCGACTTCGACGTCACCGAGGGCCCGCAGCTGCTGTTCGAGCGCCTCGGGGTGACGTTCGACGAGCTGCGCGACCGCGACCCCGTGCTCGCCGCGGTGGTCGAGCCGATGCTCGGCGTCACGCTGGCCCCGACCGTTGCCCGGGCCAGCGCCAAGATCAACGTGATCCCCAGCGTCGCCGAGATCGACGTCGACTGCCGGGTCCCGCCCGGGCTCGGCCGCCCCGAAGCCGAGCGGCGGATCCACGAGGTGCTCGGCGGCGAGGGCTATGAGCTGACGTTCACCGAGGAGGTCGTGGGCAACGGCTCGCCGGCGCAATCGCCGCTGTGGGACGCGATCGCCGCGTGGATGGGCGCCGCGGACCCGGGATCCCAGCTCGTGCCGACGATCCTGCCCGGCTTCACCGACTCGCGCACGTTCCGCGCCGCCTTCCCCGAGCTGGTGGCCTACGGCTTCTTCCCGCAGAAGGAGATGACGCTCTACGAGGTCGGACCGCTGTGGCACGGCGCCGACGAGCGCATCGACGTCCGCGACCTCGAGCTGGCCACGCGGTTCTTCGCCGACATGGCCCGCGAGATCTGTGGCTGAGCGGCTCTCTGCGGCGGTCTTCCGCCTGCCGATCGAGCGCATCCGCGAGGGCTACTACTCCGACAACTACCTCAACCTCACCAAGGAGCTGCTCGAGTCCGGGCCGCCCGCCCCGCGCCCGCGCGTGCTGATGCAGGTCTTCCAGAAGAACGAGGCGCTGCTGGGCGGGATCGACGAAGCGCTGGCCGTCCTGCGCGAGTGCGCCGGCGAGCGTGGCTCCGACGGGGTGTGGCGCACCGGCTGGGACGAGCTCGTGGTCCGCGCGCTGCACGAGGGCGACCCGATCGCGCCGTTCGAGCCCGTCCTCCACATAGAGGGCGACTACGCGCTGTTCGCGCATCTCGAGACGGTCTACCTCGGCTGCCTCTCGCGCCGGTCGCTGATCATGCGCAACGTCCGCGCCGTGGTGCGGGTGGCCCGCGGCAAGCCGATCTGGTTCTTCCCCGCCCGCCACGACCACTGGCTCGTGCAGACCGGCGACGGCTGGGCGGCGCACGTCGCCGGCGCGATCGGCGTCTCGACCGACGCGCAGGCGTCGTGGTGGGGCGGGCGCGGGATGGGCACCGTGCCGCACGCGCTGATCGCCGCCTACGGCGGGGACACGGTCGCCGCGGCGCGTGCGTTCGCGTCGCGTTACGCGGGCGAGATGAACGTCACCGTGCTCGTGGACTTCGCCAACGACAGCGTGGGCACCGCGATCGAGGTGGCCGCCGCGCTGGGCGACGACCTGTGGGGCGTGCGGCTGGACACCAGCGAGCTGCTCGAGGACGTCGCGCTGGCCGGCACCGGCGGCCACGGGGTGACGCCCGAGCTGGTCCGGAAGGTGCGCGCCGGCCTCGACGAGCACGGCTTCGAGCGGGTGCGCATCGCCGTCTCCGGGGGCTTCGACGTCGAGAAGATCGCCGCCTTCGAGGCCGGCGGCGTTCCCGTCGATGCCTACGGCGTCGGCTCGTCGCTGCTGCGCGGCGCCAACGACTTCACGGCGGACGTCGTGATGGTCGACGGGCGGCCGTGCGCGAAGGTCGGGCGGGAGTACCGTTCCTCGGAGCGGCTGGAGCTCGTGTCCTAGAGCCTGCGCCGGCCGTATCCCCGTCCAGAGACCCTCAACGTCTGCGGCGG
>JAWVFY010000328.1:0-2596 GCA_033855575.1 Solirubrobacteraceae bacterium | reverse complement strand
GGTGTTCGGGCTGATGGGGGCCACCTTCCTGGCGATGCGCGCACGCGGGATCGACCCGATGGCGGGCGGCATCTTCGGCAGCATCGGAGGGCTGATCATCATCAACCTCGTCTTCTCCTTCGCGGTGGCCGGGATCTCCGTCGGCGGGCACATCGGCGGCCTGATCGGCGGCGGGATCGCCGCCCTGCTGATGCAGTACGCCGACCGCCTGCGCCAGCCCGCGCTGGCGTACGGGGGCCTGGTCGTGCTCGTGGTGATCGCCGCCGGTGTGGGCGTCGCGGCGTCCGCCAGCACCGGGCTGTAGGGACCTCCGGCGCCGCCATGCCCGTAGAACGGGCATGGATCGCCGCGACTTCCTCAAGGGCGGGCTCGCCGTCGCCGGGCTCGTCGCCACGCGCCCGCCGTGGCCCGCTTCGGCGGGGCGCGCGCCGCTGGCGCTGACGACGGCCGACAAGCAGGCCCACGTCGTGGTCGTGTCGCTGGCCTCCGGCCGGGTGCTGCGGCGCATCGCCACCCGCGAGGACCCGCGCAGCATCGAATGTCACGGAGCGGCGCCGGCGGTCGTGGCCCACAGCGGGATCGGCGTGGTCTCGCTGATCGATACGCACGACCTGGCGGTCCGGCGGGTGCTCGGCGGCTTCGACCAGCCGCGTTACACGGCGATCGCCCGCGGCGGCGACCTCGCCTACGTCAGCGACGGAGGCAGCGGGGAGCTGGCCACGATCGACCTGCGGAGCGGGCGGGTGGTCCACCGGACCGAGGTGGGCCCGGGCGCCCGGCACCTCAGCCGCTCGCCCGACGGTCGCACGCTGTGGGTCTCGCTGGGCTCCAGCGCGGCGCAGATCGCCGTCCTGGACCTCGCCGACCCGCTGCGGCCGGTGGTGCGCCGCCGCGTGCGCCCGCCGTTCAAGGCCCACGACGTGAGCTTCTCGCCCAGTGGGCGCCGGGTGTGGGTCACGGCCGGGCGCGAGCCGCGCCTGGCGATCTACCCCGCCGCGGGGCGCGGCGGTCCGCTGCTGCTCGGGGCCGATCCCGCGCCCCAACACGTGAGCTTCGGGGCGGGCGGGGCGTACGTCGCCAGTGGCAACGGGCGCAGCCTGCAGGTTCGCGCGTTGTCCGACGGGGCCGTCCACCGCAGCGCGCGGGTGCCGCTGGGCTCCTACAACGTCCAGGGCGGCGCGGGTCGGGTGCTGACGCCGTCGCTGAGCGCGGGCACGTTGACGATCCTCGACGCTCGCGGCCGCGTGCTGCACAGCGTGCGTGTCGCGGACGCCGCGCACGACGCCTGCGTCGTCAGCTGAGCAGCCGGTCGTAGAGCGCCTGGGTGGCGTCGAGCAGCGCGGCGCGGGAGAAGCGGGCGCGGACGTCGCGCGCGGCCCGCCGGCCGAGCTCCGCGCGTCGCCCGGGGTCCCCCCACAGCGCGGTGAGCGCGGCGGCCAGCGCGCGGTGGTCGCCCGGGGCCACGAGGATGCCGGTATCGCCGTCGGTGAGCATCTCCGGCACACCCCCCAGGTTCGACGCGACGACACAGCAGCCGGCGGCGGCAGCCTCCAGCGCCGCGTTGGGAAACGGATCGGGCAGCGTCGACGGGACGACGACGACGTCGGCGGCCGCGAACGCCACGCCTGGGCGATCCAAGACGCCTGTGAGCCGCATTCGATCGCCCACGCCGCGGTCGGTGGCCAGCGCGTGCAGATCGTCAAGGCGGGCCTCGTCGCCCGGCCAGGGCGCGCCGGCGATCAGGGCGATCGCGCCGTCCGGCAGCTCGGCCAGCGCGCGGACCAGTACAGCCTGGCCCTTCCACGCCGCGATCCGGCCGACCGTGGCCACGACGAACGCGTCGCCCGGCAGGCCGAGCGCGGCGCGGGCCTTCGCCTGCCCGAGCCGCTCGGGCTCGACGGCCAGCCCGTCGTACAGGACGAAGGCGGGGTCGCCGGCCCCGAACTGCGCGCGGGTGGCGGCCGACACGCAGGGCAGCGCGTCCGCGGATGCCAGCAGGCGCCGAAAGGCCGGGAACCAGCGCGGGAAGTCGGCGTAGATCTCCCGGACGTGCCACACGTGGGGCACGCCCGCGAGCCGCGCGGCGGGCGCGCCGCCCAGCGTCACCGACGTGTTGCTGTGGACCAGCGCCACATCCCGGCGCCGCGCCAGGCGCCCCAGGCGCGTGGCGTCGGCCGCCCACGCCGCCGCCAGCCCGCCCAGGCCGCGCGGGGAGACCAGCGCGCGGCGCACGACCGCCAGCGGCCGGATCAGCACCTCGACGCCCGCAGCGCGCAGGTCTGAGGCCAGCTCGCCGGCCTCGGGGAGCACGACGAGCGCGCGGTAGCGGGCGGGGTCCAGCCCCGTGGCGATGGCGTGCAGCTGGCGGTCCGAGCCGTACCGCCGCGCCGACGAGTGCAGGTACAGGACGGTCCGGGCGCTCAGGACTCGACCCGGGCCTTGAGCTCCCGCACCGAGCCGCGCATCACGCCCTCGGTCAGCGCCTTGCGGATCGGGCCGGGCACGAAGCGCCCCGGGTCGATCTCCAGGCGGTAGGTCGCGCGCGTGGTGCCGTCGCCGAGGTCCTCGAGGTCGTAGGACCCGGCGACCGACCGCA
>JAWVFY010000327.1:0-2919 GCA_033855575.1 Solirubrobacteraceae bacterium | reverse complement strand
GTCGGCAACGCCGAGCACCAGAACATCACCGTCGGCAAGGCCGGCCGCAAGCGGCACATGGGCGTTCGCCCGCAGACGCGCGGTACGGCCATGAACCCGGTCGACCACCCGCACGGCGGCGGCGAGGGCTCGACGACACCCGGGCGTCACCCGGTCACCCCGTGGGGCGTCCCCACGCTGGGCTACCGGACGCGCAAGAAGAACAAGGCGAGCGACCGCTACATCGTGCGCGGGCGCCGCCGCGGGAAGGGCAAGCAGCGATGAGCAGAAGCTCGAAGAAGGGGCCGTGGGTCGAGGATCGCCTGATGGGGCGCATCGAGGCCATGAACAGCTCCGGCAACAAGACGATGGTCAAGACCTGGTCGCGTGCCTCGACGATCTTCCCGGAGATGGTCGGCCACACGATCGCCGTCCACGACGGGCGCAAGCACGTCCCCGTGTTCGTCAGCGAGGCGATGGTCGGCCACAAGCTCGGCGAGTTCGCGCCCACGCGCCTGTTCCGCGGCCATGCGGGCTCCGGGAGGGTGCGCTAGCCATGGCCGACGAGCCCGAGACGACGGAGCCCGACGCGACCGAGGCCAAGCCCAAGCGGGCGGCCCGCAAGCCCGCTGCGAAGAAGCCTGCCGCGAAGAAGCCCGCCGCCAAGAAGCCGGCGGCCGAGGCCGCGGCGACCGCGGAGAAGGCGCCGGCGGCCAAGGCGCCCGCAGCGAAGAAGCCTGCCGCGGAGACGCCGGCTGCGAAGAAGGCCGACGCGAAGCCGGTCGCCGAGAAGCCGGCCGCGCCGGTGGTCAACGGCCACGTCCAGGTCCGCGCGCACGCCAAGTACGTCCGCACCTCTGCCCGCAAGGCTCGCCTGGTCTGCGACCACATCCGCGGCAAGTCGGTCGAGGAGGCGTTCGCGATCCTCGCCCACACGCCCCGCCACGTCGCCGAGGACTGGCGCAAGCTGCTGCAGAGCGCCGTGGCCAACGCCGAGCACAACCACGAGCTGCTGGGCGACGACCTGCGGATCTCCGCGGTCCACGCCGACGAGGGCCCGACGCTCAAGCGCTTCCGGCCCCGCGCGATGGGTCGTGCGACCAAGATCCGCAAGCGCACCAGTCACCTGACGATCACGCTCACGCCGAAGGACTGAGGGAACCGATGGGTCAAAAAGTTCATCCCGAGTCGATGCGCGTGGGGTACATCCACGACTGGAAGTCGAACTGGTTCAACGAGAAGGAGTTCGCCGACTACCTCGAGGAGGACGTGCGCATCCGTGACCACATCACGGGCAAGCTCGCGCACGCCGGCCTCTCGGACATCACGATCCGCAAGGACGCCAACGAGGTCGAGGTCAACATCCACACGGCCCGCCCGGGCATCGTGATCGGCAAGTCGGGCTCCGAGGTCGACGCGCTGCGCAAGGACCTGCACCGGATGACGGGCAAGTCGATCAAGGTCAACATCCTCGAGATCAAGCGCCCCGAGCTCGACGCCAAGCTCGTCGCGCAGTCGATCGCCGAGCAGCTCCAGAATCGCGTCGCCTTCCGGCGCGCCATGAAGCGCGCGCTGACCAGCGCCATGCGCTCGGGCGCCAAGGGCTGCAAGATCCAGGTCGGCGGCCGCCTCGGCGGCGCCGAGATGGCCCGCACCGAGTCCTACTCGGACGGCCGTGTCCCGCTGCACACCATGCGCGCGGACATCGACTACGGCTTCTACGAGGCGCGCACGACGTTCGGCCGCATCGGCGTGAAGTGCTGGATCAACAAGGGCGAGATCATGCCCGAGGGCTTCACCGGGGTCGACCTGACCGAGATGGAGGCGCCGCAGCGCGCCGACGAGGCCAGCGGCGGGCGTGACGGCGGCCGCGGCGGCCGTGACGGTCGTGGCCGTGGCCGCGGCGGCCAGGGCGGAGGTCCCGGTGGGCCCGGTGGCCCGGGTGGCCGTGGCGGGCGCGGCGGCCAGGGTGGCGGCGGCTTCGGCGGCGGTCGCGGCGGTGGCGGTGGCGGTCGTGGTGCCGGGCCGGGCGGCGGCGGCGGTCGCAGCGGCGGCGGCGGCTTCGGCGGCGCACCGCGAGGCGGTGGGCGCTAGATGCTGTCCCCCAAGCGCGTTAAGCACCGCAAGCAGCACCGCGGGCGCAAGCCCGGGCTGTCACGCGGGCAGACCAAGGTGCAGTTCGGCGAATACGGGCTGAAGTCGCTCGACGCCGGCTGGCTGACCAACCGCCAGATCGAGGCCGCTCGTATCGCCATGACCCGCAAGATCAAGCGTGGCGGCAAGGTCTGGATCAACGTCTATCCCGACAAGCCCGTGACCAAGAAGCCGGCCGAGACCCGCATGGGCTCCGGCAAGGGCTCGCCCGAGGGCTGGGTCGCCGTGGTCAAGCCGGGCCGCGTGATGTTCGAGCTGGCCGGCGTCCCGGAGGATCTCGCCCGCGAGGCCATCCGCCTGGCTGCCATGAAGCTCCCGGTCCGCACCAAGTTCGTGACTGCCGAGGACGACGTCTAGCATGAAGAGCACCGATCTGCGCGAGATCTCCGAGCAGGAGCTCGTCGAGCACATCCGCACCCAGCGACGCGAGATCTTCGGCCTGCGGTTCCAGCACGCCACCGGCGAGCTCGAGAACACAGCGGGCATGCGCGCATCCAAGAAGGCGCTCGCTCGCGCACTGACCATCGCGCACCAGCGCGACATCGACACCGAGAACCTGTGATGGCCGACGAGAACGACAAGACCGAAGAGACGCCCGAGACGCCCGTCGAGGAGACCCCGACGGCCGAGGAGACCCCTGTCGCCGAGGAGACTCCGGCGGAGGAGGCCCCTGCGGCCGAGGAGGCTCCCGCCGAGGAGCCCGTCGCCGAGGCGGCTCCGGCGGAAGACGCCCCTGCCGAGGAGGAGGCCGCGTCCCCGCGCGCCGAGGCCGAGGCCGCCGAGGCC
>JAWVFY010000326.1:0-3390 GCA_033855575.1 Solirubrobacteraceae bacterium | reverse complement strand
TGCCGATCAGCCTGCCTCGCATGGTGTGCGACGAGCCCCGAACGAACGCCGATACCGCCTGCGTCGTCCCGCTGGGAACTGGGTCGTGCTGAGTGTGCAGCCGCTCGCCGGCGGGGGCGGCGCGGCGGGCTACTACCTGCAGCGGGAGGCCGGCTGCGAGCACGAGCTCGAGGTGGACCCCGGCCGCGACGGTCTGGGCTACTACGTCAACGAGCACGACGGTCCGGGCCGCTGGCTCGGTGGGGGAGCGGCCACGCTCGGCCTTTCTGGGCCGCTCGGCGCCGACGGCGCCGAGGTGCTGCGGGGACTGCTCGACGGCCGGTTCGGCGGCGAGCAGCTCGCCCGGCCGGTGCTGCGGCATGCCGACGGCCGCACCAGCGATGTGCGCCGGTGCGGGTTCGACTTGACGTTCAGTGCCCCGAAGTCGGTCAGTGTGCTGTGGGCGCTCGCCGACACCGACGTCGCTGAGCAGGTCCGGCAGGCTCACGCCGCCGCTGTGCAGGATGCCCTGGGCCTTGTCGAGCACCTCGCGGCCCGCGCCGCACGCGGCCATCAGGGCGACGGGCAACGCGCGCCGCGGATCGAGACCAGCGGGGTGATCGCCGCGGGGTTCGAGCACCAGACCAGCCGCGCCGCCGACCCGCAGCTGCACACCCATGTGCTGCTGATCAACCTCGCCCAGGGCGTGGACGGCCGGTGGTCGGCGCTGGACTCGCGCACCCTGCACCGCCAGGCCACCACGGCCAGCCACCTGTATCAGCACCGGCTGCGCGCGGAACTCACCCGCCGGCTCGGCGTCGGCTGGACCGAGGTGGAGCGCGGCATCGCCGAAGTTGACGGGATTCCCCTGTCGGTGCGCCGCGCGTTCTCCACCCGCCGGCGGCAGATCGAACAGCACCTCGAGCAGCGCGGACCGCAGCCCGCCGCGGACGGGCCCGCCCGCCGAGGTCGGGCCGGTCAGCTCGCTGCCCGCGTCGCATGCCTGGCGACCCGTCCGGCCAAGCGTCACGAGCAGCCGGCCGGGCAACGCCATCGGTGGAGGGCGACGGCCGATCGGTTGGGGTTCACCGCCGACGATGTGCGGGCCGTGCTGACCCGTCGGCATGACCCGGGCCAGGTCGACGTCGCGGCGCTGACCCGCGACGTGCTCGGCGCACGCGGGGTAACCCGGGAACAGTCGACGTTCGACCAAGGCACCGTGGTGCGGGAGATCTGCGCCCAGCTGCCCGCCGGAGCGGACGTCGGCGCCGACCAGGTCCGGCAGCTCGCTGCCGAGCTGGTGCGCCGCGACGATGTCCTTGCGGTCGTCAGCCCGGACGGCCCGGCGTTCACCACGACCGAACTGGTCCGTACCGAGCAGCACGCCCTGCAGCTGGTCGCCGCCCGCGCCGACGAGCACACCGCGCTCGTGCCGGCCGGGCAGGCCGCCGCCGTGGCGGCGCGCAGCGGCCTTCGCCCCGACCAGCAACGTTTGGTATTCGCGCTGCTCAGCTCCGGGCGCGGCGTCGACGTCGTCACCGGCCCGGCCGGGTCGGGCAAGACCGCCGCCCTCGGACAGGCCGCGCACACCTGGCTCCAGCACGGGGTGCCTGTCGCCGGCACCGCCGTCGCGGCGCTGACCGCACACGGACTCCAGGAGGCAACCGGCGCACCATCGGTCTCCCTCGCCCGGCTGCTGCATCGCCCCGACCAGCACCTACCCGCCGGTGGAGTGCTGCTCGTCGACGAAGCCGGGATGATCGGCACCCGCACCCTGACCGCACTGCTCGAGCACGCCGCCGCCCGCCAGTGCAAGGTCGTTCTCGTCGGAGACCCGGCGCAGCTTCCCGAGCTCGAAGCCGGTGGGTTGTTCGCCGCTCTCGCCCAACAGCCGACCGCGCTGCACCTGACCGGACATCACCGGCAACGCGAAGCCTGGGAGCAGCAGGCCCTTGCCGCCCTGCGGGCGGGTCGCACCGACGAAGCGCTCGACGCCCTCGACCGGCACGGCCGCGTCCACGCCGACCCCGACCGAACGCAGCTGATGTCGCGGCTCGTCACCGACTACAGCCAGGCCCGCCAGGGCGCGCGCGACCCGTGGGACATCGTCGTGCTAGCGAGCCGCCGCAGCGACGTACAGCACCTCAACGCGTTGATCCGTGACCGGCTCCGCGCCGACGGCAGACTCGGGCCGGACCGGCTCACCGTCGACACCGACGACGGATCTGTCGGCTACGCCGTCGGGGACCAGGTGCTCGTCACCCGCAACGACCACCAACGCGGTCTGCTCAACGGCACCACCGCTGTCGTCACCGCCGCCGACAGCCGCGGTCTCAGACTCGCCACCCGAGACGGGCGCAACGTCCACGTCGACCGCACCTGGCTCAGCGCTGCCCAACTCGACCACGGCTACGCCATGACACTGCACAAAGCCCAAGGCCGAACAGTGCACACCGCGCTGCTGCTCGCCGACACCGGCCTCACCGCCGAAGCCGGCTACGTAGGCCTGAGCCGCGGCACCCACGCCAATCAGCTCTACCTCGACGCCAGCCCCCGTCCCCGCGACGAGCAGACCTGCCAGCCCGCGCCGGCCTGGACCAGACCAGCCGTCGACCCGCGACGTGCACGCGACGACCTGCTCCGCCAGCGCCGACGCCACCAACTGGCGATGCACCAAATCCGACGCAACGAAGGACGAAGCCGATGACGCACTCGCGAGAAACGCCGGCCCTGCTCACTGTCGAACAAACGGCTGAGCGGTTAGGCACGTCGGTGCGCTTCGTCCGTCGGCTGCGGGCCGAGCGACGGCTGCCATTCGTGAAGCTCGGCAAGCACCTGCGCATCGACAGCGCCGACCTCGAAGCGTTCATCGATGCCCACCGCGAACGCCCATGGCACGAGGCGTCTTGACCGCCCTGTCCACAGAAGCCGCGGCGGCCCACTGAGCAAGCGCGCTTGCGGTGACGCTCGGAGGTTGCCCACAAGGACGTCCGCACGCGACGGCCCGATCCGAGGGCGGCTGACAAGAAGGAGTCATGGGCATGGCTGGCAAGCGCAGATTTGGTGGCTTACGAAAGCTTCCTTCGGGCCGGTGGCAGGCCCGCTACCGGACGCCAGACGGGCGGCGGATCACGGCGCCCGGGACGTACGCGACGAAGACGGACGCCGCCCGCTACCTCGACTCCATAGAGCTCGACCAGATGCGCGGCGTGTGGCACGACCCCGCACCTGGCCGTCGCGAGACGCTGCGGGCCTGGTCCGCGCGCTGGCTCAGCCAGCATTCCGCTGGGCTGACGCCCGCCACGGCCGAGTCCTATCGCGGTCTGCTGGAACGCTGCGTCCTCGATCGCGAGCTCGACGGCCGACAGATCGGACTCGGTGAGCTGACACTGGCCGCTGTCACACCGATGC
>JAWVFY010000325.1:0-4554 GCA_033855575.1 Solirubrobacteraceae bacterium | reverse complement strand
TGTCGTTCGTGTCGCGCGGCCTATCACCACGAGCATTACGAGGCCAATCGGGCGCGCTACATCACCCAGGCAGCCGTGCGGAGGAAAGCCCTCCACATCGAGCGAACTCGGTATCTGCTCGAGCACTTCAAGAAACATCCGTGCAGCGACTGCGGGGAGGGCGATCCGGTCGTGCTCGAATTTGACCACGTGGGCCCAAAGCTCTTCAACATCGCGTCGGATCTCGTGGATCGCAGTTGGCCAAGCATCCTCGCCGAGATCGAGCAATGCGAGGTTGTCTGCGCGAACTGCCATCGCCGACGGACGGTCGAGCGACGAGGTGGGCTGCGCTTCGTGATGAGCAGAGCCAGTGAGGAGTCGGCGTAGAGCGGGCGACGGGACTCGAACCCGTTCTTCAACCTTGGAAGGGTCGCGTGCAACCAGTGACACCTCGCCCGCGAGGCGCGCCAAGGTTACTTCGCCGGCCGCCGCTCCTCGGTCGGCACATCTCCCTCATCACCCACCAGCGTCGGCGGCGGCCACGGTCCGAACCAGTTATCGGCGGCGCCGTCGAGGGTCACCGTCGACCCGCTGAGGGACCGCCCGAGCGGCGTCGCGAGCAACACCACGAGCCAGGCGAACTCCTGCATCGCGCCGAGCCGCTGCAGCGGGACGGACCGCGCCGCGCCACGGTAGACGGGCTCGGGGTACTTGCGCAGCGACTCGGTGTCGAAGCGGCCGATCGCCGCGGCGACGACGGCGACGTCGTCCGGCGCCCACTGCTCGGCCCACCCCCGGGTCAGCGCCTCCACGGCGGCGCGGGCGGCGCCCGTGTGCGCCATCGCCGGCATCCCGTGGTGCGGCGACACCGTCACGTTGACGATCGTCCCACCGCCTCCCGGGAGGAACGCGCGCTCCACGGCGGCGCGCGTCATCGTCTCGGTCCCCCCCACGTTCAGCCGCTGCACCGCGCGCCAGCCCTTGGCCGTGATCGCTTCGGCGGGGACGAAGTACTGCCCGCCGGCGTTGTTGACGAGCAGGTCGAGCCGGCCGTGACGTTCGAGCGCGGCATCGACGATCGCTGCCGCCTGGTCGAGCTCGCGGAGGTCGCCGGGGGCTGTCGAGCAGCGGTCGCCGATCGACCCCGCCGCCTCGTCGAGCACCTCGGCGCGGCGGCCCGCGATGACGACGTCCATGCCGCAGGCGGCGAGCTCGGCGGCCGCGGCTCGGCCGAGGTTGGTGCCGCCCCCGGTCACGATCGCCACCTGGCCGGCCAGGACGCCGGGGGCGAAGATCTCAGAGCTCGGCCGTGCCATCGCGGCGCGGAGCCTAATCGTCAGTCGAGAGCGAGAGGGTTCGCCGCGGCCAACATCAGGAGCATCCCGCCGTCGACCACCTGGCTCGAGCCGGTGATCTAGCTGGCCTCGGACTCATGCCTTAATCCCGACGAACTCGTCCAGCCGCGCGACCGACGCTCGCCGCGCGACGGAGATGTGCCAGCGCCCCCGGGGCCGCCATTCCACGGCCAACAGATCACACGCCCACGTGAAGAGCGCTCGGATCTCGTCGGAGCGATTCGAGAACTGATACCTCGAGTAGCTGTAGTCCCTCCCCTTGGCGTGGACCCGGTTCTCACCGCGCCATCCGTCGGACTGAATCAGCCCGCGCGCAAATCGGCCGGGAGCCGCGGCGATCAACGTCTCCTGCCAAGGTTCGAGCACGATGGGCCGGTTGTGCTTCTTTCCTGCGCCGTGTTGCGGGAGCAGGCAGGCCCAGAACAGGGCGTAGCAGGTCACGTTCACGCATTGCTCGCCACGCACCGGATAGCAACCGACTGCTCGTCCCTGAGCGAAGGCAGCAACGGTCGCCGCCGCCTCGTTGATGATCCCCGGATACGCGCTGTCCATCGTAATCCGGAGCTGAAACCCGTGGCGGGTCTTGGCGAGGCAGCCGTCCCCCAGGTACAAGCCCAGTAGCTGCGCGTACGGCTCGGCGGGCAGCTGCTGCAACTGGTGTTCTGGCTCCCCGCATTGGGGACAGAGCGCGACTCCGCTGAGGATGAGGGCAGCACGTCGCGGTACTCGACCACGCCGCCAGTTCCGGATCGTGGCAATCGGAACACCGAGCCGCAGCGCGACCTCCGCATCCCTGTCGTTCGCGCTCAACCGAAGCGCTTCGACGACCACCTCGGGAGACCATCTCGTCCGCGTCGATGCCACGAACATATGTTCGTGGCTGCCTCGGACGGAGTCGTAGGTCCGGAGCCCCGCGAATTCGTTCCTCGGTCGCGGGTTACACTGCCCGGCGCCTAGGGGAGTAGCTCAATTTGGCAGAGCACCGGTCTCCAAAACCGGGGGTTGCAGGTTCGAGTCCTGTCTCCCCTGCTGGGCGTCAGGCGGCGCGCTTGACCGCGGGCCGCGGCCGCTTGGCCTCAGACGCCACGCGCCGGCGGCTACCCGGCAGCCGGACCGAGTTGCGGCGCAACCGGCGGAGCTCGGCCGCCGTCGTCCGCACGGCGGTCTCTTCGACCGAGACGCGGCGATCGCGCGCCATGAGGTTCGTGCCCATCGCCTCGAGGTCGCGCCCGGTCGGCTGGAGCAGGACGACCTCGGTCCCCTCGTCGCGCAGGCGCTTGGCCTCATGGCCGAGGCGGCGGCCCGACTGGCCGCGCATCCACGCGCCGAGCGCATCGGCCGGCGTGTGGACCGGGACGCTCGCGCGCGAGGAGGTCGGGTTCAGGCAGACGACCAGGTCGAGCTCCTCGCCGCGCAGGAGGTCGAGGTTCGACATGGAGCACAGCCCGCCGTCGACGTAGCGGCGGCCGCCGATCTTGACCGGGTGGTAGAAGGCGGGAATCGCGCAGGAGGCAGCGACGGCCTGGCCGATGGTCGCGACCGGCGCGCCGGGAGCACCGAACTCGACGCGCCTGCCGGTGCGGTAGTCGGCGGCGACGACACGAAAGCCCCGATGATCCGGCCAGTCGCCGGCGACGAAGTTCTCCACGAGTTCGCTGATCGGCTTGGTCGAGATGAAGCCGCGCGGCAGCCAGCCGCCCAGCAGCGCGGTCGGCGAGTGGCGCGTGGGCTGCAGGAGCGTGGCGATCGCCATGCGCCACGAACCGGGGCCGATCGGGGGCTGCGCGGGGTGCAGGCGGAACTCACCGCCGGTGCTCCGCGTGGCAACCTCCGCCGCCGCCTCGGCCAGCGCGCCGAACCGCTCGGCCAGGGCCTCGCCGCGGGCCTCGCCATCGGCCAGCTCGTCGAGCCCGCGGCCGCTGGAGTACGCGGCCATGTACGCCGGCGGCAGACCTTCGGCGACGAGCGCCCCCACCGCCGCGCCGGCCGACGTTCCGACAATCAGCTCGGCGTCGGCGGGTGACCAACCGGTCTCGGCCTCGAGTGCCTCGAGCGCGCCGATCAACCAGGAGGCGCCGACGATGCCGCCGGCGCCGAGGACCAGGCCCACTCGCATGTCCGCCATGTCCCCAGCTTGACATACCGTCAACCGAGGGCGGTCAGGGACCTGACGCCGGGCAACCACAGGAAACTCCCTGCACACGCACAGAAACGACTCGCGCGTCCCTATGCGGGCGGAGGGATTCGAACCCCCACGGCCAGAGGCCACCGGCACCTAAAGCCGGCGTGTCTGCCAATTCCACCACGCCCGCGACGCGACAACTGATGCGCCCAGTCCGCCGCGATTGTATGGTCCAAAGTCGCAGTGGCTCAGGACTACGTCATCGAGCACCCCAACCGGGGCAAGGCCGAGTCAAAGGCGACCCGTGTCGTGGTCATCCTGCTGCTGCTCGTCAGCGTCGCGCTGATCCTCATCGTGACCATCGGCGGCTGGTCCGCGCTGGTCGGTGCACAGGCGATGCAGATCTTCTACATCCTCGTCTACCTGCTGGCGGCGTTCTACGTCGCGCGGTGGAACCGGGGCATCCTCCCCGTCGTCGCGGCGCTGGCGATCATCATGCTGATCTTCGCCCTGGTTGCGACCCCGGCGTGGTTCAACCGCGACCACCCGGGCTTCACGAACCCCGCGCTCTCGTCCGCCGTCCTCGGCACGATCACCGCGATCATCGTGCCGGTCCAGGCGCTGCTCATCGTCTTCGCGATGCGCGGCTTCCAGCAGGCCTGGAACGTCGAGGTCGAGCGCTACCCCGACGGGTCTTCGAACGCCGAAGCCGTCACGGCCCGCGCCTGACGAACATCCGTTCGTCGTCGTAGCATTCACGCACGCGCCCGGGTGGCGGAATCTGGTCAGACGCGATGGCCTCAAAAGCCATTGGCCTTCGGGCCGTGTGGGTTCGAGTCCCACCCCGGGTATTCGATGCGGTCGGCAGTAGAGTTTGATGCGGTACGTCGGTTGCTGGCGCAAGGTCAGACCGATCAGGCGATCGCCGAGGCAACCGCTGTCCCGCTGGGCACGATTCGACGTTGGCGCCGCAGCCAGCACCAACCGGCAGACGCGCTTCGCGCATTCGATCTCGCCGCAATTCCTGCGCGGTCCTACGCATACCTCCTCGGTGCGTACCTCGGCGACGGCCACATTGCGACTCACGCTCGAGGCGTG
>JAWVFY010000324.1:0-3647 GCA_033855575.1 Solirubrobacteraceae bacterium | reverse complement strand
CCCCGCGCTCGTTGCGATGGCTGGTCCAGCGCAGCGGGTCGGCGAAGTCGATCCGTTCGCGCAGCAGCCGCTTGCGCACGCGCAGCGGGAGCGCGCGGACGTCATAGCCATCGAGCCACAGCACGTCAAAGGCATACAGCAGCACATGCACCGCGCGCTGGCCGCGCTGGGCGAGCAGCGAGAAGCTCGTCTGGCCGTGGCTCATCGCCACCACCTCGCCGTCGATGGCGAAGCGCTCGCACGGCTGGCGCTCCAGCGCCGCGGCGATCTCCGGGTAGCGGCCGTTCATCGCCAGGTCGTTGCGGGAGAGCAGCCGCACCCCGCCGGCGTCGCGGATGGCGATGCAGCGGATGCCGTCGAGCTTGCGCTCGAAGATCCACTTCGGGTCCGAGAAGCGCTTCTTGCTGAGCACCGCCTTCATCGCCGCCGCCCGCCGCGGTGCGGGGGCGGAGACCACCAGGGCGCGCTGCGCCTCAGGGAGCTCGTCGAGCCAGGTCATCGCGCACAGCTTGCACCCCAGCGCAAGTTCCCTGGCGCGTCGACGTTCTCCACAGATGTGCCCACCACCGCGAAGCTCTCCCACCGCGCGGCGCTCGCCGCCACGCTGCTGACGTTGGCGCTGCCCGCCGCCGCCTCGGCGACGACGAAGCTGGCCGACGTCACGATCCCGGCCAGCGACGGCGTCAACCTCGTCGGCGACGTCTACCTGCCGGCCGACGGCAAGGGGAAGTTCCCCGCCGTCATCGACATGGAGCCCTACGGCCGCTCGACCTCGACCGACTACGTCGACAAGGGCTATGCGCGGATCAACACCGACGTGCGCGGCTCGGGCAAGAGCGGCGGGGCGCTGTGCCTGCTGTGTGCGCGCGAGCAGCAGGACGTCTACGACGTGGTCGAGTGGGTCGCCAAGCAGCCGTGGAGCAACGGGCGCGTCGCGCTCTACGGCTACTCCTACTCCTCGATCACCAGCCTGCTCGGCGCGGCGCTGCAGCCGCCGCACCTCGACGCGCTCGTCGTCGGGCATCCGCCCACCGATCCCTACCGCGACGTCGTCTGGCAGAACGGCCTCTACAACGAGGCGTTCGTGGCCGGCTGGTTCGCCGGGCAGACCGGCACGCAGGCGGTCGGGCTGGGCGACCAGCCGCAGTACCTCGACCGCGCCCAGCAGCAGTTCGCGGTCGAGACCGCTTCGATCCCCTACGACGGCCCGGTCTACCGCGAGCGCTCGGTGCTGGCCAAGCTCGCCAAGATCAAGGCACCGGTCTACGCCTGGACCGGCTGGCACGACATGTACAGCCGCGGCGACCTGCGCTTCATCGACGGCGTCGCGTCGAAGTACAAGCTGCTCTACGTCGACGCAAGCACCCACCACGGCACCGGCCAGGTGGGCGAGGTCGGCGCGCCCTACGACGACGGCAGCGGCGGCACGGCGATCGACACGCTGCCCCCGAAGGGCGAGGACGTCGCCTGGCTCGACCGCTTCCTCAAGGGCAAGCGCAACGGGATCCTGGGCAGGCCGCGCGTGCGCTACTTCGACCTCGGTGACCGCACGTGGCATGCGGCGCCGAGCTGGCGCGCGGTCGACGCGCACAACACCCGGCTGTTCCTGTCGGCGCACAAGAGCGCCACCGCGTCGCTGTCGCCCAACGACGGCACGCTCTCCAGCACGCTGCCGACCGGCCGCGACTCCTACCAGGACTCCTACCTCTACACGCCGACCGCCGGCGCGTCGGTCCCGTCGGGCAAGGAGGGACCCGATGCGTTCGCGCCCTACGTCCCGCTGAACCAGACGATCGACCAGCCCGACGGGCTGACCTTCACGACCCCGGCGCTCACCGCACCGCTGCACCTCGCCGGGCCGTCGGAGCTGCGCCTCTGGGCGGTGACCGAGGCGTCGGACATGGCGTTCGTCGCCCGGCTGATCGACGTGGCGCCCGACGGCTCGCAGCAGATCATCACCCAGGGCTGGCTGCGGGCGAGCTTCCGCCACATCGACCCCAAGCGCTCGCGCCCCGGCGCTCCCTATCTCACCGACGACCGCAGCACGCCCGTGGTGGAGGGCGAGAGCATCACCTACCGGATGGACATCTGGGACACGGCCTACACGCTCAAGCCCGGCCACCGGCTGCGGCTGTGGCTGAGCTCGTCGGACTTCCCCACCCACGAGCCCCTGCCCGAGGCCGGGCGCAACCTGATCTTCCACGACGCCCAGCATCCGTCCCAGCTGCTGCTCGGGACGCGCAGCGGGTAGCGGTCCGCCCGCGGACGCGGGCCGAGCGCCGCTGCGCCATCCGGTCCGCCCGACCACACCTCGCGCCCGGCGGCCGAGTTACGGGCCTCGGAGACGGCGCCTGCCACGAGCGCTTCAGCGCACGGCCCGCCCTTCTCCCGTCCAGCCAGATATCCCAGGGAGGATCACATGACGGACAGTTGTCGCCCGCGCCGCATTGGCGCGGTACTTCTCGGCGCAGTCGCCGCGCTCGCACTGATGGGCGGGTCGAGCGCGATGGCGTCGACCGTGACCATGAACGGCACGACGCTCACGTACGCATCCAGCGCCAGCGGCCAGGTCGACGTGTCGTTCGCGCAGAGCGGAACCTCGGGTTCCGTGACGGTGACGCGCAACACCATCGACGACACCGACCCGATCTCGCCGGCGCCCTCCGGCTGCACGGAGAACACGCCGGGCAACAGCTACACGTGCACGGGCGTGACCGCGGTGGTCGCGACCGCCGGGAGCGGTGGCGCCTCGCTCGACGCCTCCGGATTGAACACCATCCCCGCCACCCTCACCGGCGGCTCGGGAGACGACTTCCTCGCCGGCGGTGGCGCCAACGACGTGCTCAACGGCGGTGACGGCGCTGACGGCGTCTTCGGCAACGGCGGCAACGACACGGTCAACGGGGGCAACGGCGACGACACCGTCTCCGGAGACGCCGGGACCGACGTCGTCAACGGAGACGCCGGCGATGACACGCTCCTCGCCTCCTACGCAACGATCACCAATCCGGCCGGTGCGCCGAGCCCGCAGGACACCGGCGACACGCTCTCCGGCGGGGATGGCTTCGACACGATCCAGATGTCGGCTCAGAGCACCGACGAGCACGGCGGCGTCGGGACCCCGACCACGACCCCGGTGAACATCACCACCACGCTCGATGACGTGGCCAACGACGGCGCGCCGGGCGAGGCAGCCAACGTCAAGTCCGATATCGAGTCCGTCAACGTGACCACCCAGACCGGCCCGCAGACGGGCAGCGCCAGCGGCGGGACCAACTCGATCACCGGCGATGCGGGCATCAACCAGATCACCGGCAGCGTCGGCGACGACACGATCGACGGCGGCCCGGGCAACGACATCCTCAGCGGCAGGGCCGGCAACGACACGATCAACGCCCGCGACGGCTACGCCGACTTCGTGACCTGCGGCACGGGCACGGACGTCGCCAACGTCGACAGCCTCGACACGGTCTCGTCGGACTGCGAGACGGTCAACCGCGTCGATGTCGGCAACGCCAACGAGGATCGGCCGCCGACGATCGCGCTGACGTCGCCGGCCGACAACGCGACGCTGACCAACAAGAAGCCGACCACGATCACCGCGAACGTCGCCGACGACAAGGGCATCAGCGCGGTCCTGTACACGG
>JAWVFY010000323.1:0-9434 GCA_033855575.1 Solirubrobacteraceae bacterium | reverse complement strand
CGACATTCCCGGTCATGTTCGCGGTGAACACTCGACCGAGGCCGAGATAGCTGACGGCGTCTACCAGCCCCGTCGAGAACGTCAGCACGAGCAGGGCGCGAGCAAGCGGATGGCGGACGCTGCCGGTGGCCCGGTCTGCGCCGCTCAATGCGGGGTGAACTCGCACGGCATCCGCTTGACGCCGTGGATGAACGCGCTGCGCAGCAGCTCGGGCTCGCCGGCCTCGATGTCCGGGATCACGCGCAGCATCTCTGAGAAGATCGCGTTGAGCTGCGTGCGCGCGAGCGAGGCGCCCATGCAGTAGTGCGGCCCGCCGCCGCCGAAGCCCAGATGGCGGTTCGGACTGCGGGTGACATCGAACTCCCACGGCCGCTCGAACGCCCGCTCGTCGCGATTGCCCGAGTGGTAGAAGAGCACGACCTTCTCGCCGGGCGGGAGCGTCTCGTCGTGGAGCTCGACCTCGCGCGTGGTCGTGCGCCGGAAGGTCATCACCGGCGACGCCCAGCGGACGAACTCCTCGACGGCGTCGGGCAGCCGAGCGTCGAGGTCCTCGAGCAGCAGCTCGCGCTGGGCGGGATGGAGCGTCAGCGCACGGATCGCGTGCGACGTCGTGTGCCGCGACGTGTCGTTGCCGGCCACCGACAGCAGCACGAGGAAGGCGGCGATCTCGGCGTGGGTCAGGCGGTCACCCTCGATCTCGGCCTGGACGAGCGCCGTCATCAGGTCGTCGACCGGATGCTGCTCGCGATACTTGGCGAGCTCCTTGGCGTATTCGGTCAGCGTCCACAGCGCGCCACCGAGGACCTCCAGCGGCGGCCGATCGCCGAACACCTCGGGGTCGGTCGCGGAGACCAGCATGTCGGCTGCCTCCATCACCCGCTCGCGGTCGGCCTCCGGCACCCCGAGCAGGTCCGAGATCGTCTGCAGCGGCAGGCGCCTGGCGATCATGTCGACGAAGTCCCCGCCGCCGGTCGGCGCCGCCTCGGCGATGATCTGCTGGGCGTTGGCGCGGATCCCGTCTTCGATCCGCGCCACCTGGCGCGGCGTGAAGGCCGACGAGACGAGCCCGCGCAGCTTGCTGTGGCGCGGCGCGTCCATCGCCAGGAACGACTGCGAGGCCTCGAGCATCTCGGGCGGAGCGTCCCCGAACTGCACGCCGTCACCGGACCGGAACGTCTCCGGGTCGCGCGAGATCCGCCGGATGTCGTCGTAGCGGACGATCGCCCAGTACTCCAGCCGGCCCTGATCGGGCAGGCCGAGGATGTCCTCGGGCGGTTCATGGCGCGAGATCGGGGCGTCGCGCCGCAGCTGCTCGAAGTACCGGTCGCGCTCGTCGGCCGGCTGCCCCCAGAAATCGAGTGATCCGAGGTCGCTGTTCGGCAGGTCCGCGCCAGGCGTGACCGACATGCCGCGATGCTACCTGGCCTGGTCAGGCCGGCAGACCGAGCGTCGGATCGCCCTGCAGGAGATCGGCCGCGGCGACGCCGTCGATCCGCCGGGCGAGATCGGCGATCCACGCGATCTGGCGGGCGGCGAGCTTCTCGTCGAGCTTGTCGAGGTCCCCGTTGGGTGAAACGGTCAGCAGATACTCGGGGCCGGCGATCGCGCCGATCTGCGGGACCCCGCTCGACTGGAAGGCGGCGCCGACCCCGAACTGGACCGGGGGCCGCAGCAGCGCCACGCGCGGGACGTCGTGCGCTGCGACCGTCGCCCGCGTGAGGTCGAACATCTTGCCCTGCGTGGTCCAGATGCCGAACAGCTCGGCCTCGCCCGTGCGGTGATAGCCGCGGTCGATGGTGTCCAGCCACTCCGAGCACCCGAGGTGCTCGATGGTCAGCGCGGCCGCCGCCTTCCCGACGAGGCCAGGATGCGCGTCGATCCAGCCCTGGGTCTGGGGAAGGTCGGCGACCATGTGGCCCGGCCAGGCCGCGAAGACCAGCGTGCGGCGCAGGCGGCGGTGCGCGGGCAGCGACGCGAAGTGGCGGGCGAGCTGGACGAACGCCACGCCGCCGTTCTCCTCGGCGAAGCCCTGGCCGTCGGTGTGCGTGTTGAAGATCAGCGTCTCGCTGCTGGCGCCGGGGAGCACGGCGGTGACCGCCCGCGTCGAGGCCTTCTGCCTGCTCGCCGTCAGCGTCAGCCGGGTGCTCGGGCGCCCCGCAGCGACCGCGCGCAAACGCCGCCCGGTGTCGCGGTCGACGTAGAGCGCAGGGAGCGGCTCGAAGCCGTGCGTGAACGGTAGGTAGCCGCCCCGCAGCGCCTCCATGGATGCATCGACGATGAACACCACGCCCGCCGCGCCCAGCTCCTGGAAAGGCGCCAGCGGCACGCTCAGGCCCGGCTCGATCCAGATCCGCTTGTAGTCCGAGACCGCCCAGTCGGCCACCGTATGACCGTCCCAGTTGAGGTAGGTGGCGAGCGGCAGGAACGCACCCGAGGTCAGCGGCACGGGCATCGGGAGGTCGACGAGCAGGATCGATCCCTGTGGGCCGCCCGCGAGCGTGCCCGTCAGGCCCTGCGCCCAGGAGGCGACCTCGTCCGGATAGCGCGCGAGCGCCGCCTGCAGCGAGCCGATGTCGGCACCGTTGATGCTCGGCGCGGGCGCGACGCCGCCGTAGACCAATGGCCCGGTCGTGCCGCCGGACGGCGTCTGCTGGGAGCGCGGGTAGTAGGTCGCCACGTCGATCGGGCCGGCGGCCGCCCCGTCGAGGATGTCGAGAGCAAAGCGCTCGGCCAGCCAGCGGTCGGTCGTGTAGGGGTCAGGCGCGATGACGTCCAGCCCGGCCCGCTCGAACTCGTCCTCGAGCCAGCCGATGTAGGCCTCGTGCGGGTCCGACGCGGTCAGCCGCGGGCCGAACTCGACCATCCGGGTGAACTCGTCGCGCACCTGGTGCGGGCTGGGCAGCGCGACGCCCCGGCGGCGCCGACCGGCGGCCAGCGCCGGAACGGCGCCGCCGCTCACCATGGTGGAGGCGCCGACGGCAGCGGCGCGTCCCAGCAACGACCGGCGGGTGAGTTCTTGTCCCACGGTCACCGAACCGCGCGCCGCCCGCCGGACTTGCGGGAACCCGCTGTCTGGCGGGCCCTGGTCAGGCGCCGGCTGGTGCGCCGGCGAGGGCCTCCTCGACGGCCTCGGTCGTGACGGGGCGACCGCCGATGGTCAGCTTGCCGCTGGGGATGTCATCGATGATGACCCAGGTGAGTCCGCGAACGGGCTCGCCGACGACCGTCGCGATCGTCTCGGTGAACTGCTCGGCGATCTCCGCCTTCTGATCGTCGGTCAGCACGTTCTCCATCACACGGCAGTTGATGTAGGGCATTGCGGCTCCTTGGTTGGTTGTCGGCCAGCCAACGGCACGACCGTGTGAGCGCGCGTGTGAGTCAGGCGGGAGCGACGAGCCTGGCGAGCGCGGGGCTGTCGATCTCGGTGGCGAGCAGCCGGGCCGAGTCCAGCGCTCCGGGGACGCCGAGGCGGTCGCGGTGCACCAGGGCGCGGACGACCAGCTCGCGCAGGCCGCAGCGCTGCGAGAGCTCAGCGAGCCGGTCGACGATCAGAGCCGCGTCGGGGGCGCCGGCCTGCACCGCGAGACCCGCGTAGCTGTCGAGCACGTGCGCGTGAACCCACTGGTAGACGTCCGACACCCGCGTCGCGCGAGCGACGGCGTCGGCGAGCTGCCCACACGCCGTGCCCGTGTCGCCTCCGCGGGCGGTCAGCAGCCCCATCAGGCGTGCCCCCATCGCCTCCCAGCACGGGTCGCCCAGGCGACAGGCCAGCCGGAACGAGCGCTCCAGCCGCTCCGTCGCCTGGTCGGGACGCCCGAGCAGAAGCGAGGCCTCCGCCCGCAGCGCTTCGGGCCACGGCCGGAACGCGGTCCAGCGTTCGGCGGCGACCAGGGCGAGGCTCTCGTCGAGCGGGGCCAGCGCGAGGGTCACGTCGCCCCGCAGCAGGTGGACGCGCCCGATCAGCGACAGCGACCAGGCGGCCTGTCGGCGCCGGCCGCAGCGCTCCGCGCGGGCCACCGAGCGGTGCAGCAGCTCGAGCGCCGCGCCATAGTGCGCGCGGTCCGAGAGCGCCATGCCGCGGACGCCGAGCACAGCGCAGAGCTCGTCGTTGCCCTCCGCAAGGTCGGTGGCCCGGGCCAGCCAGCGCCCGGCCGACGGAACGCGCCCGGCCTGCACGTCGACGTAGCCGAGCTCCCGGCTGGCGACGGCGGCGGTGGCCCGCGAGCCCGAGCCTTCCGCGACGCGCAGCGCCTCGTGGAGGTGCAGCGCGCCCTCCTCGTCACGTCCGCGAACCGCGTGGACCAACGCCGACCCGAGCGCGGCGAGGCCGCGCGCCTCGATCGAGGCGTCCCCGCTGGCGGCCCCCTCGGCACAGGCCTGGCGCAGGATCTCGATCCCGGGTTCGACCGCCCCGGCGTCCAGCGCCGCCTGCCCCGCCTCGAGCTGCCCGAGGGCGGCATCGCCGTCCCCCACGGCATCTGAACCCGCGGGGCCGCCTTCGCCGGCCGCGTTGCGCAGCTCGGGCCCCGGCGCGACGCCGAGCTCGCGCCGGAACAGCGCTTCGCAGTCCGCCAGCTGTCGTTCAGCGGCCTGGCGCCTGCCCGAGCGGGCCAGGCAGCGGATCAGCAGCTCCTGGGAGGCCGGGTCGAGCGCGTCCTGCAGGACGAGATGGCCGGCAAGCTCGGTGGCGCGCTCGGTGTCGCCCGCCGCCAGGCGGGCGAGCGCCTCGTCGTGCGCCATCGCCCGCGAGGCGCCATCGAGGTGGCGCCGCATGACCCCGAGCCAGGACTCGAAGACCGGGCTCGAGGGAAACGCGAGACCGTCGAGCAGCTCCCCCGGCGGGAGCGCGAACGCGTCGCGGTCCGCGGGGGCGATCAGGGCCGTGATGTCGACGTCCGTCTCAGGCGGAAGGCTCAGCTCAAGCGGGTCCCCGGCCACCACCCCGGGCTCACCGATCGCCCGGCGCAGATCCGCCAGGCTCCAGCGCAGCGCACCGAGCGGGTCCTCGGCCTCCGAGAAGAGCAGCGCGGCCACTCGGCTCCGTGGAGGCGGGCGCTCGCAGAGCAGCAGGTACGCCAGCAGCGCCCAGGTCTTGCGGCCGCGAGGCGCTGGCATCGCGGCCCCGTCGCGCTCGATCCGCGGCGTGCCGAGTAGGCGGATGGCGAGGCTCACACGAAGCTGGCGCGATCCTACCGGTGGCCCAGAACCCGTATGAGACACTCAGCGCCATGCCCAGATACCTGCTCGAGCGGAACGTCGGCGACGTCACCCGGGACGACCTCGACCGCATCGCCGCGCACTCCACCGAGATCAGGCTGGCGCGCTTCCCGCAGATCGAATGGGAGCACACCCACGTCGTGCGCTCTGACGACGGGCTGAAGGCGTTCTGCCTCTACGAATCGCCGGACCGCGAGACGGTGCTGGCGCACGCCGCGGCCCTCGGCCTCCCGGTCGAGCGCTGCCTGGAGGTCGAGACCGACCTCGCTCCCTGACCGCCGGGCCCGACAGGAGTACGGTCGGCTCTCCCCCGAAAGGAACGCCAGTCATGAACGAGCACGCCGCCACACCGTCGGTCTATCCGCTGCGGGTTGACGGTCAACTCGATGACCATCTCAGCCGCGGGCTGTGGCTGATCAAGTGGTTCCTGCTGATCCCGCACTTCGTTTCGCTCCTGTTCCTGTGGCTCGGGTTCGTCGTGCTCACGGTGGTCGCCTTCTTCGCGATCCTGCTGACCGGACGCCATCCGCGCGGGATCTTCGACTACAAGGTCGGGGTGCTGCGCTGGTCATGGCGGGTGGCCTTCTACTCCTACAGCGCGCTCGGCACCGACCGCTACCCGCCGTTCACGCTGGCCGACGTCCCGGACTACCCGGCGCGGCTCGAGGTCGAGTACCCGGAGTCGCTCTCGCGTGGCCTGGTCCTCGTGAAGTGGTGGCTGCTCGCGCTGCCGCACTACCTCGTCGTCGGGGTGTTCGCCAGCGGCGTGTGGGCTGCCGCTTCGAACGGTGACCGGGCCTGGAGCGCCGGCAGCGGCCTGATCGGCCTGCTGGTCCTGATCGCGGGGATCGTCCTGCTGTTCACGGGTCGCTACCCCAGGGCCATCTTCGACTTCGTCATGGGGATGAACCGCTGGGTGTACCGCGTCGTTGCCTACGCGGCGCTGATGACCGACGCCTACCCGCCCTTCCGCCTGGACATGGGTGGCGAGGACCCCGCGCCCGGCACGACCGGGCCCAGCACCATCAGGCCCGAGCCGGCGGCCGGGCTGTCATAACGCATCCCCGCGTCGATCGACGCGGCGGCCCCGACGCCACTCATCGCGGGTGTTGCGCGTCGCGTGTTCGCCCTCGTTGAGCAGGACGGCCGCCACCGCAAATGCGACCATCGCTCCGCAAAGAACGATTGTTACGAACATGGTTGGAGCGTACCCCTGGGTCCCGCCGGAACATGCGCAGACTGGCTGCGGAGAGCTATGACGCTCGGGCCTGGTCGCCGTAGCACGCAGTCCTGACCATCGCCCGCAGCTCAGCGCCGCTGTTGCCCTTCTCGAAGTACGCGGCGGCCCCGAGCTCGGTGACCAGCGCCTCGAACCGCCCGGCCGCGAAGGCCGAGGCGACCACGACGCGAGTCTGCGGATGCTGCGCCCGCATCGACCTGAGCACCTGGAGGCCGTCGACGCCAGGCATGGCGAGGTCGAGCAGCAACACGTCCGGCCGCAAAGCCTCCACGGCGGCCAGGGCCTCGCTTCCGTCACTCGCCTCCCCGATCACCTCGAGCGACGGGTCCTCGTGGAGGATCATGCGCCAGAGGTAGCGCATGTCCCCAACGTCGTCAGCGATCAGGATGCGGCAACCCATGTCAGCCCATCCGTGGACACAGACGCACAACGCGCCATTTCCGCTGAGGTTGGTCAGTTCGCCACCGGCAGGCCGGCCGACGTGCTGACTCGGCCGTGACCGGTTCGTGCTTTCATCCGGCGCGCCGTGGGCACGCGAACCAGTCTCGCCGCCGGACTCGGGGCGCTTGCGGTGCTGATGCCCGCAAGCGCGGCCGCGGGATCGGGCCACCCGCGGCTCGATGTTCTCTCCAGCCGTGCGGATCTCGTGGCCGGCGGCCGGGCCCTCGTCCTCGTGAGCCTCCCGCGCGGAGCGCGACCGGCCGATGTGCGCCTCACGCTCGGCCGCCGCGACGTCACACGGATGTTCGCGGTCCGGCCCGGCGGCCGGTTCGAAGGGCTCGTCACCGGCCTGCGGGTCGGGCGCAACGCGCTGACCGCGGTGCTGCCCGGCGGCCACGGGGCGCGGACCACGATCACCGACCACCCCAACGGCGGACCGATCTTCGCCGGCCCGCAGATCCAGCCGTGGGTCTGCCAGAAGACCGCACGGGACGCGCGGTGCGACGAGCCGGCGAAGTTCAGCTACCTCTACAAGTCGACCGACCCCAGCAAGCTGGACCTGCTGCCCTACGACCCGCAGCATCCGGCCAGCGACGTCGCGACGACCACCACCGACCAGGGCGTGACGGTGCCGTTCGTCGTCCGCGAGGAGACCGGCTACGAGGACCGCGACCGCTACCGGATCGAGACGCTGTACCGGCCCGGGACGCCGTGGAGCCGCTGGTCCCCTCAGAAGCAGTTCAACCACAAGCTGCTGATCGTCCACGGCGGCAGCTGCCACACCTCCTACGGCCCGACGGACCCGCCGTGGGGCAACGGTGCCCTGACCGGCACGCCCGGGATGGACGACATCACCACCGTCGCGCTCGGTCGCGGTCTGACGGTCGCCTCGACCGCGCTCGACAACTCCGGGGCGGACTGCGACCCGGTGCTTCAGGCCGAGTCGATCCTGATGGTCAAGCAGCGCATCGTCGACGCCTACGGGGATCTGCGGTACACGATCGGCGAGGGCTGCTCGGGCGGCTCGCTGGCCGAGCAGTGGATGCAGAACGCCTACCCGGGTCTCTACCAGGGGCTGATCGCCACCTGCACGTTCCCCGACGCCGACTCGACCGCCCAGCAGATCTTCGACTACGCGCTGTTCGCCCACTACTTCGGCGTCCCGATCGGCCCCTCGCCGACCCAGCCCGCCGACGCCCTCGCCGGTGAGCAAACGCCGGGCCACGGGTGGACCAGCGCGCAGGTCGCCGAGGTGGCCGGCGACGGCGAGGAGAACCTCCCGGTGTCGGGGAACTGGGCGTTCAGCGCCTACTCGTACTTCGGGCTCGCAGACCCGACGGCGTGCCCCGACACCTTCACCGGCAAGCGCTACGACCCCGCGACCAACCCGGGCGGCGCGCGCTGCGGGATCCTCGACTGGCAGATCAACCGCCTCGGCGCCCGACCGGCGGCGGTCTGGGACGCCGAGGAGCACAAGGCGGGCCACGGCTTCGCCGGGATCCCGGTTGACAACGTCGGCATCCAGTACGGGCTGGCCGCGCTCGCCGGCGGCATCATCACGCCACAGCAGTTCGTCGATCTCAACGTCGCCATCGGCGGCGCCGATCCCGACCTGCGCCAGACCCCGCAGCGGCTGGTCGCCGACGAGCCCGCGCTGGCCAATGCCTACCGCACCGGCCTCATCGACGAAGGCGACAACCTCGACAAGGTCGCCATCATCAACCTCGCAGGGCCCAACGACCCGGGCCTCGCCCACGACTCCTACCGGGCCTTCGCCCTACGGGCACGACTCGACCGTGTGCACGGCACCCATGCCAACCAGGTCATGTGGCAGGGGCCGGCGCCGATCATCGGAGACCCGGCCGAGCTCAACAGCGGCGCGCTCTCCGCAATCGACCGGTGGCTGACCGCGATCGGCCGCGACCGCTCGCGCCGGTCGCTGGCGGCGAAGGTGATCGCCGACAGGCCGGGCGACATCGCCGACGCGTGCTTCAACGGCAACGGCACCAAGGTCCACGACGGGATCTGCGGGTCGTCCGTCGTGCCGGTCTACGGCACGCCGAGGACGGTCGCCGGCGAGTCGATCGCGACCGACCAGAACAAGTGCCAGCTCAGGCCTCTCGACCGTGCCGCCTACAAGGTCACCTTCACCGACGCGCAGTGGGCCGCGCTGCAGACGACCTTCCCGACCGGCGTGTGCGACTACTCGAAGCCGGGCGTGAACCAGCAGCCGGTCATCCCCTGGCTCACCTACCAGGACGCCCACGGCCGCGTGATCGTCGGCGGCCGGCCGCTCGGCCCGGCGCCCGCGTCCCGGGCGTTCGGCTAGAGCCGGCGCAGCAGCCGCCGATGAGCTTCGCGGCGGCTCTTTCAAGCGGGATACCGGGAATCGAACCCGCTGGCCTCGCACGGCGGCTCGCTACTCCTGCGCATGGAAAGCGGAACGCGACGCTTAGCCTCAGGCCGCGTTCTCAATCTCCTTCTTCTTCTTCCGCTGAAGAAGAAACGAGAGAGGCATCGGACCCGGTTCTTCGCC
>JAWVFY010000322.1:0-7997 GCA_033855575.1 Solirubrobacteraceae bacterium | reverse complement strand
CTCGAGCGTGCGCACCGACCACTCCCCCGCGACCGCGGCGCGGGCGAGGCCGCGGCGGTCGGCGTGATCCTCGGCCAGGAGCAGCGCGCGACCGTGGCCTTCGCTCAGGTCGCCGCGCTCGAGCAGGGGCAGGACCTCGTCGGGGAGGTCGAGCAGGCGGATGAGGTTCGACACCGCGACGCGGCTGCGGCCGACCCGGCGGCCGACCTCCTCGCGCGTGAGGCCCAGCTCCTCGACGAGGGCGGCGCAGGCGCGGGCCTCCTCGACGGGGTTGAGGTCCTCGCGCGCCATGTTCTCGATCAGTGCGACCTCGAGCGCCTCGCTGTCGGCGCGCTCGCGCACGAGGGCGGGGACCTCGCCGAGCCCAGCCAGCTGGGCGGCGCGCCAGCGGCGCTCACCCGCGATGAGCTCGTAGCGGCCGCCGGCGAGGGGGCGGACCAGGACGGGTTGCAGGACGCCGCGCTCGCGAACCGAGTCGGCGAGGGAGGCGAGGGAGGCGTCGTCGAACTGCGAGCGGGGCTGGCGCGGGTTGCGGTCGATCAGGTCGACCGGGATCCGCCGCAGGTCGTCCTCGGCCAACGGGGAGACCGAGAGGATGGCGGCCAGTCCGCGGCCCATGCCGCGGTCAGCCACGGGCAGCCACTTCTTTGGCGAGTTCGAAATACGCGTCAGCTCCTGGGCAGTGCGGATCGTGGTGGATCACGGGGCGGCCGTAGCTGGGGGCCTCGCCCACGCGGACGTTCCGGGGAATGACCGTGTCGAAGACGAGCGACGGGAAGTGCTCGCGCACCTCCCGCTCGACGTCGCGCGCCAGGCGCGTCCGCCCGTCGTGCATGGTCAGGAGCATCCCGGCCACCGTCAGCCGGGGGTTGAGCTCGCGCTGGATCAGGGCGAGCGTGTCGAGGAGGCCGGCGAGCCCCTCCAGGGCGAAGTACTCGGTCTGGACAGGCACGATCACCCGGTCGGCGGCCACCAGGGCGTTGACCGTGAGCGGGCCGAGCGACGGCGGGCAGTCCAGCAGGATGTAGGCGAAGTCCTCGCGGATCGGCTCGAGCGCCTCGCGCAGGCGCCCCTCCGAGCCAGGTGTCCGCGGCAGCTCGACGCTGGCCGCGGCCAGGTCGGGATGCGACGGCAGCAGCATCAGGCCCGTCACGTCGGTCGTGCGCAGCGCGTCGCGCGCGCTCGCGCTGCCGGCCAGCACCTCGTAGGAGTTGGGCGAGCCGTCCTTCGGCACGCCCAGGCCCACCGTGGCATTGGCCTGCGGGTCGATGTCGACCAGCAGCGTCGGGTAGCCGGCCTCCGCGATGCACGCCGCGACGTTGACCGCCGTCGTCGTCTTGCCGACCCCGCCCTTCTGGTTGGCGATGGCATAGATCGTGCCCATCGGACCGCCGACGGTAGCGACCGGGGCGGTCGGACCGAGGCCTGGTTCGGGCCCGAACGGCCATTACTCACCTTGAGGTAGAGGCTCTGAGTGGCCGTTTGCGGGCGATTCCCGGGCGGCGCGGGTATCCGTTCGGTAGCGAACGAACCTTCAGGTACACGTAGAGAGTACGGTGCTCGGCCCCTGGGCGCGGCGGCACCCGGCGGATCCGGGCCGGCGCCAGGCCGAGAACGGCCGCCGCGGCGTCCCCGTCCGCTGCCTCGGAGGGCTCCGGCGCGCCCTTCCAGGCGATCAGGGCGCCACCGTCGCGCAGCAGCGGGGCCGCGTACTCGACGAGCACGGGCAGCGGGGCCAGGGCGCGCGCGGTGACCGCATCGCAGGCCCCACGGCCGGCGGCCCACGCCTCGGCGCGCGAACAGGCGACCTGCGCGTTGGCCAGGCCCATCGCCGCGATCGCCCGCTCCAGAAACGCACACTTGCGCCCGGTGCTCTCGACCTCGACCACCCGCAGCGCGGGCCGCGCCGCGGCCAGCACCAGGCCGGGGATGCCGGCCCCGGCACCGAGGTCGGCCACGGCCCGGGCAGCGGCGAGCTCCGGCACCGCCAGGCCGCTCAGGGCGTCGGCGACGTGGGCCTCGACGGCGTGGGCGGGATCGCGGATCGCCGTCGGTGCTGTCTCGTCGCGCGCCAGCAGGTCGAGCAGCGTCTCGAGCTGCTCGACGCCCGCAGCCGGGATGTCGTGCTGCCCGGCGAGCTCCTGGAGCCGCGGAATCACGCCGCGCCGCCCCCGCGGGCCCGGATCCGCGCGATGTAGTCGGCGTAGTCGGTGGTCATCGCCGCCAGCCGCTCGGCGGCCGGCTCGTCCAGCGCGGGCGAAACGACGGCCTCGAGCACCGGCAGCAGGTCCTCGACGAGGCCGCGACCCCGGGCCATCCACTGGTAGTAGGAGCGGTCGCCGTGGTGGTAGGGGCCGTAGAGCCGGCTGCGGGGGAACCGCTCCGTCAGCCACTCGAGCAGGACCGCGTGGCGGACGTGCATGCGCAGCGTGATCTGCGGCTGGCGGCCGTCCCCGCCGAAGGACCCCTGGGACAGCAGCAGGCCGCAGACGATGCCGCGATCGAGGTCGGTCAGGTCCGATGCCACGGCGTAAGTGTTTCACGGGGGAGAAAAACGTGAAACACTCGCGACCGCCTGGCCGGAACGAGGTCAGCCCGAGACGGGCTCGACGACGAGGTGCCGGTCCGGCTCCTCGCCCTCGGAATGCGTCTCGACGTCCGCACGGTCTCGCAGGTACTCGTGGACGATCCGCCGCTCCGTCGCGCTCATCGCGTCCAGCGCCACGGCACGGCTGTAGCGCACCGCCTCGTCGGCCGCGTCGGCAGCCTGCCCCTCCAGCGCCTCGCGGCGCCGTTCCCGGTAGCCGGCAGCGTCGATGACGATGCGCCGGCGCGGGCCGTCGGGCGCCTGGTCCTTCATCACCACGCGCTGGGCGAGGTGCTGGACCGCTTCGATCGTCTGGCCGTGGCGGCCGATGAACAGCCCGAGGTCCTCGCCCTCGACGGTGGCCGTGATGGCCTCCTCGGACTCGTCGACGACCACCTCGCCGTCGAGGTCCAACGCATCGACCACGAGCTCGACGAACTCGCGGACCTGATCGGCGGCCTGGCTCACCGCCGCCGTCCTGACCGCTTCTTCTTGCGCCGCGGCGGCGGGGGCGGCGAGCTGCCGGAGCCGCCGCCGTTGCCGGCCGGAGCCGGGGCGGGTTTGGCGCCCTTGCCGGTCGCCGCCCTGGCCTCCTTGTCGGAGACAACCGCGGTCGCACCGGCGGTTGGGGCGGCCACCGCGGGCGGTGTCATCGGGCCCATGAAGCGCCGGACGGCGTACTGCTGGCCGACGGTCCACAGGTTCGTGGTGATCCAGTAGAGGATCAGACCGGCCGGAAAGCGGATGATGAACGTCGTGAAGATGAACGGCAGGCCGATCATCAGCAGCCGCTGGTTGCGGTCGGCGGACACGGACATCAGCACGCTCGACGCCAGCTGGGAGCCGATGTAGAGCACGATCAGCAGGACCAGGACGCCGCCCGTGGCCTTGGTCGTGATGTCGTGGATGAAGAGGAACTTCGCGTCCGGCGTGCCGCACGACGTGCTCTGGAGCTTCGAGTTGTCGATGACGTGGCCGGCGGCGTTGATGGCGTGCAGCGAAACCAGCCGGTCGTGGCAGATGTCGATCTTCAGGTCCTTGCGCAGCATGTAGAACAGCGACAGGAAGACCGGCATCTGCAGCAGCAGCGGCAGGCACGACCCGAACGGGTTGACCTGGTGCTCCTTGTAGAGCGCCATCATCTCCTGCTGCTGGCGCTGCTTGTCGTCCTTGTACTTCTTCTGCAGCTCCTTGATCTGCGGCCCCAGCTTCTGCATCGCCTGCATCGACTTGAACTGCCGCAGGGTCAGCGGGACCAGCACGAGCCGCACGACGATCGTCAGGAAGATGATCGACAGCCCCCAGCCGAGCCCCATCGAGTCGTGGAAGAAGCGGATGATCGAGTCGAAGACGTCGATCAGGGGCTGGAAGATGTTGGCGAGTACGAGCATGTCCTAGGGGGTGGGGCGGCGCGCGGCGGGCCGCATTCGATTCCGCAGCGGGAAGACCTGCTGGGCCTCCACCGGATCGAAGCCGCCGTGGCTCAGCGGGTTGCAGCGCAGCAGCCGCCACCCGGCGAGCACCAGGCCGCGCAGTATGCCGTACCGCCCGATCGCCTGTACGGCGTAGTGCGAGCAGGTGGGCTCGTACTTGCAGTGGCGGGGCAGCGCCGGTGAGATCACGCGCTGGTAGACGCGGATCGGCGCGATCACGATCGAGCGCAGCGCGCTCACGCGGTCCACCCGGCCTTGGCCAGCAGCTCGGCCAGCGCCACGCGCACCGCCTCGAGGCCATCGCGCTCCGCGAGCTCCCGCACATCCGGGCGCGCCTTGATCACGATGTCGTGGTTGGCGGGGATCACGCCGGCCTCGGCGTCGAACGCCTCGCGCAGGACCCGCTTGACCCGGTTGCGCTCGACCGCGCCGCCGACCTTGCGGGGCACGGTGAGGCCCAGGCGCACGCCCTCGGCGTCCTCGCGCGGGAACGCGTAGAGGACCAGGTAGCGGTTGCTCTGCGAGCGGCTCTCGCGGTAGACGCGCTCGAACTCCGCGCTGCGCGACAGCCGGCCGCGCTTGGCTCGCTTGGCGCGGGGAAGGCCGGGAACGTCGGCCGGGCCGGAGGGAGGGGACGCCCCCTCCACGATCACACGGTCAGCCGCTTGCGGCCCTTGTCCCGGCGGCGCTTGAGCACGGCACGGCCCGCACGCGTGGACATGCGCTCGCGGAACCCGTGGGTACGGGCGCGCTTGCGCTTCTTGGGCTGATACGTGCGCTTCATGGGCCGCGGAGTGTAGCGGCCGAGCGGCACCGCGCCGCGATCGTGCACACCCCGTGCACAGGCTGTGCACAACGCCCTCACGGACATTTCACCGCGATTTGCGAGAAGCCGCGCAGCGACGCTGCCGACTGGCCCATCTGGGCCCCAGGGCTCGGCTATAGTCGCCCCGCCGGCACGGAGCAGCACCCGCCGACGCCCTTGCCCCATCGTCTCGAGACCTCCCGAACCGGAGCCGCTGACCCCTGTCCATGACCACCCCCGTCGCCGAGATCTGGAACGCGATCCAGGCCGAGCTCCGGCGGGACGTCACCGAGACCACCTACGACCTTTGGCTGGCGCCGCTACGTCCCGCGTCCTTCGAGGGGGACGTCCTGGTCGTCGAGGCACCCGGCGCCATCCGGGGCTGGGTCGCCGACCGCTTCGCCGAGCTACTCGATCGCGCCGCGGCGACGGTCATCGGCCCCGGAGCGCGGGTGGAGCTCGCCGGCGACGCCTCGCGTCCACCACAGACCGCGCGACGCGGCCGGAGCCGGGACACCACCCCCTCGGAGCCCCCGTCCCCACCCGGCGCCGAGCGCGAGGCGCTGCATCCGAAGTTCACCTTCGACAGCTTCATCCTCGGCGACACCAACCGCTTCGCGCACGCCGCCGCCCTGGCCGTGGCCGAGCTGCCCGCGCAGGCCTACAACCCCCTCTTCCTCTACGGGCCGCCCGGTGTCGGCAAGACGCACCTCCTGCACTCGATCGGCAACTACGTCCGGGTCAACGGCGCCGGCGCGTCCGTCCTCTGCACCACCGCCGAGGCGTTCACCAACGCCTTCCTCGGCGCGCTCCACGGCGGCAACGTCGATCGCTTCAAGGAGCGCTTCCGCGGCGTCGACGTCCTGCTCATCGACGACGTCCAGTTCCTTGAGTCCAAGGCGCGCACCGAGGAGGAGTTCTTCCACACCTTCAACGCGCTGCACGACGCCGGCAGCCAGGTCGTGCTGACCTCCGACCGCCTGCCCGGCGACCTCGCCGCGCTCGAGGAGCGGCTGCGGGAGCGCTTCGAGTCTGGCCTGGTGGCCGACATCCGCCCGCCCGACCTCGCCACCCGCATGACCGTGTTGCGCAAGCGCGTCCACCACGACGGCATCGAGCTCGCCGACGACCAAGCCCTCGATGTCATCGCGCAGCGCATCGACACCAACATGCGCGCGCTCGAGGGTGCCCTGATCCGCATCGTCGCCTATCACTCCCTGACCGGCCGGCCGATCGACGCCGCGCTGGCCGACGAGGTCCTGACCGGCCTCTATCCCTCCACCGGCGGCTCCTCGCGCGCCCCTCGCGCCGCCGTCCCCCCCACGGTCGAGCGCATCCAGGCGGCCACGTGCGAGCTCTTCGGCCTCACGCGCGACGAGCTCCTCTCCACCAGCCGTGCCCAGCGCGTGGCCTGGCCGCGCCAGCTCGCCATGTACCTCGCGCGCGAGCACACCTCCCACAGCCTGCCGGCGATCGCGCGCGCCTTCGGGGGGCGCAACCACACGACGGTCCTCCATGCCTGCAAGCGCGCCAGCGAGCGCCTGGCCGACGACCCCGACGCCTCCGACACAGTTCGGACGTTGGCCGAACGAATCCATGCCGACCGCCCTGACTGACAGACTCCCGGCACTCGAACGGCCGCGCCTGTGCACCACCTCCCCGCAACCTGCGGCGGTTTTGCCCGCAATGCACAGATGAACACCCCTTACTCCTGTTCTCTCTTGTTAGAGGTAGTCCAACCGTGAAACTCGAGACCTCATCGCACGAGCTGCTCGCCCAGCTGCAGACGGCCACCCGCGTGGCCTCGACCCGCAGCGCGGTGCAGGCCCTGTCCGGGGTCCAACTGGCCGCGGAGGGTGGGCGGGTCGAGGTGCGCGCGACCGACATGGAGGTGGCCCTGCGCGTCCCGCTCCAGGCGACCGTCGTGCGTGACGGCACGGTCGTACTCCCGGCGCGGCTTCTGCTCGACGTGGTCCGCCAGCTTCCGGGAGGCGACGTGAGCCTCGAGCTCCGGCCGGCCGAGCAGGACGTCGAGGTCGTCTCGGGGCCTGCGCGCTTCCACCTGCGCACGCTGCGCGCCGAGGACTTTCCCAACCTGCCCGAGCCCGGCGGCGACCAGGTGGTCGACGTGCCCGCCCAGGCGTTCGTCGAGACGATCTCGATGGTGGCCCGCTCGGCCTCGCGCGACGAGACGCGGCCGATCCTCACGGGCATCCTCGTGTCGGCCGAGGGCGCCGACCTGAAGATGGTGGCCACCGACTCCTACCGCCTGAGCGTCAAGGAGACCAAGCTCGACCCGCCGATCGACGGCGGCTTCGAGGCCAACGTTCCCGCCCGCGCGCTGCAGGAGCTCGAGCGGATCGTCAACGCGTCTCACCCGGCCGCCGACGAGCGCATCCGCGTCGGCGTGCGCGCCAACCAGGTCGTCTTCGAGGTCGCCGGGGTCGTGCTGTCCTCGCGGCTGATCGAGGGCCAGTTCCCCAACTACCGCCAGTTGCTGCCCGAGAGCTACGAGCACGAGCTGCGGATGTCGGGCGAGGAGCTGGCCGGCGTTGTGCGCCGCATCAGCCTGATGGCGCAGAAGAACGCGCCGCTGCGGTTGAGCTTCGAGGAGGGCCAGCTGACCGTGTCGGCTCAGACGCCCGACGTCGGCGAGGCCAGCGAGCCGGTGCCGGCGCCCTTCGCGGGCGAGCCGTTCGAGATCGGCTTCAACCCGGACTTCCTGCGCGACGGGCTCGAGAGCGCGGGTGCCGGCGACCTGATCCTCAAGCTCATCAGCCCGCTGCGCCCCGGTCTGATCGAGAGCGGCGACCAGACCGGCTTCCTCTACCTGATCATGCCGATCAGGCTGAACGTCTAGGTCGTCCCATGGCGGCGGTCGAGCGGGTGCGGCTGCGCGACTTCCGCGCGTACGCGTCCGTCGAGGTCTCCCTCGGCCCGGGCCTCACCGTCGTCCACGGGCGCAACGGCGCCGGCAAGACGAACCTGCTCGAGGGCCTGTACTTCGGCTGCACCGGCCGCTCGTGCCGGACGTCGAACGAGCGCGAGGTCGTGCGCTTCGACGCGCAGGCCGCTCGCGTGGAGGTCGACACCGGCGAGTCCACGCTGGCCGTCGGCTTCCAGCCCGGCCAGCCCAAGCGCTTCACCGTCGACGGGGCACCGGTCGAGACGT
>JAWVFY010000321.1:0-2556 GCA_033855575.1 Solirubrobacteraceae bacterium | reverse complement strand
CACGGCGCTCGTCAGCCAGTGAGGGAGACCGCATGACCGCAGGTTTGATCGTCCTGATCGTCCTGGCGCTGTTCGTATTCATCACGGCGGCGATGGGCGTGCGGATCGTGCCGCAGGCGCGCGCGGGCGTCGTCGAGCGCCTCGGGCGCTACAGCCGCACGCTGGAGCCCGGCCTGGCGCTCGTGGTGCCGTTCGTCGACCGCGTCAAGCCGATGATCGACCTGCGCGAGCAGGTGGTGACCTTCCAGCCCCAGCCGGTCATCACCGAGGACAACCTCGTCGTCCAGATCGACACCGTCCTGTACTTCACGATCACCGACGCCAAGGCGGTCAGCTACGAGGTGGCCAACCCGTTGCAGGCCATCGAGCAGCTGACGGTCACCACGCTGCGCAACGTCATCGGCGGCATGACGCTCGAGGCCTCGCTGACCTCGCGCGACAACATCAACCAGCAGCTGCGCGTGGTCCTCGACGAGGCGACCGGGAAGTGGGGCATCCGCATCAACCGTGTCGAGCTGAAGTCCGTCGACCCGCCGGCGACGATCCAGGAGGCGATGGAGAAGCAGATGCGCGCCGAGCGCGACAAGCGCGCGGCGATCCTCACCGCCGAGGGCACCAAGCAGGCGGCGATCCTCACCGCCGAGGGCCAGCAGCAGGCCGCGGTGCTCTTTGCCGAGGGCGGCCGGCAGGCGGCGATCCTGCGTGCCGAGGGCGAGGCCAAGGCCATCCACTCCGTCTTCAACGCGATCCACGAGGGCCGGCCCGACGAGGGCCTGCTGCGCTACACCTACCTGCAGATGCTGCCCCAGCTCGCCCAGGGCGAGGCCAACAAGGTCTTCGTCGTGCCCGGGGAGATCACCCAGGCGCTCGGCAGGCTCGGCGAGGCCGTGTCGCCTTCCCCGCCCCCTCCGCCGCCGCCGGATGATCGTCCCGCCTGAGATCGAGGCCTACGCCGAGCGGGTCAGCTCGCCGGCGCCGCCGCACCTCGCGGCGCTGCACGCCGCCACCCGCGAGCAGCTGCGCGCGCCGCAGATGCTCTCGGGCGCCGTCGAGGGCCGGTTGCTCGAGCTGCTCGTCTGGGCGGCCCGCCCACAGCTGGTCCTGGAGATCGGCACGTACTCCGGCTCGGCGGCGCAGTTCATGGCCGCGGGCCTGCCCGAGGGAGGCAGGGTGATCACCTGCGAGTTCGACCCCGAGCACGCCGCGTTCGCCCGCCGGCACCTGGAGGGCTCGCCGGTCAGCGACCGCGTGGAGGTCGTCGAGGGCCCGGCGCTCGAGACCATCGCCAGCCTCGACGGCCCGTTCGACCTGGTGTTCATCGACGCCGACAAGCCCGCCTACATCGACTACTACGAGGCCGTCCTGCCCAAGCTCGCCGAGCGGGGTCTGATCCTGGCCGACAACACGCTCTACTCCGGCGAGGTCGTCGATCCGGCCGCCGAGGGCAACGCGCGGGCGCTGGCCGCCTTCAACGAGCATGTGGCCGCCGACCCGCGCACCGTCCAGGTCATGCTGACGGTCCGCGACGGCCTGACAATGATCCGTCGCGCCTAGACTCGGGCGCGGTGTTCGACACCCTCTCGGAGAAGCTCCAGGCCACCCTCGCCGACGTCCGCCAGCGCGGCACGCTGACCGAGGACGACATCAACGCGGCCATGCGCGAGATCCGTCTCGCGCTGCTCGAGGCGGACGTCAACTTCAAGGTCGTCAAGCAGTTCACCAACGCGATCAAGGAGCGGGCGCTGGGCGCGGATCTGGTGGGTGCCCTGAACCCCGGCCAGCAGGTCGTCAAGATCGTCGACGAGGAGCTCTCGGCGCTGATGGGCGGCGCCGCCAACGCGATCGTCTTCTCGCCGCGGCCGCCCACGGTGATCCTGATGGCCGGCCTGCAGGGCTCGGGCAAGACGACGGCCACCGCGAAGCTGGCGCGCTGGCTGAACACCGAGCACGGCTCGTCGGTCGCCGTCGCGGCCTGTGACGTCCACCGCCCGGCCGCCGTCGAGCAGCTGGTCAAGGTCGGACAGCAGGCCGGCGCGACGGTCTATGAGCGCGGGACCGACGCGACCGCGGTGGAGATCGCCACGTGGGCGCTGCAGCGGGCCCGCGAGGACGGCAAGGACGTGCTGATCGTCGACACCGCGGGTCGGCTGCACGTCGACGCCGAGCTGATGGACGAGCTGGTGGAGATCCGCAAGGCCGTCAAGCCGCACAACGTCCTGCTCGTCGTCGACGCGATGACCGGCCAGGACGCCGTCAACGTCGCCCAGCAGTTCGCCGAGTCCGTCGCGTTCGACGGTGTCGTGATGAGCAAGCTCGACGGCGACGCCCGCGGCGGTGCGGCGCTGAGCGTCAAGCAGGTCACCGGCAAGCCGATCCTGTTCGCCTCGACGGGGGAGAAGCTCGAGCAGTTCGAGCGCTTCCACCCCGACCGCATGGCTCAGCGCATCCTCGGGATGGGCGACGTCATGTCCTTCATCGAGAAGGCCGAGCAGCAGTTCGAGGAGGACGAGGCCGCCGAGCTGGAGCGCAAGATGCGCAAGGGCGACTTCACCCTGG
>JAWVFY010000320.1:0-10168 GCA_033855575.1 Solirubrobacteraceae bacterium | reverse complement strand
ACCGTACTCCGTGTCATCCATGTCGGGGAAGCGCTCGTAGTCGGCGTCGTGCAGCAGACCGGTCGCGCCCCACAGCTCGACATCGCCGCCCAGCTTCTCCGCGTAGGCCCGCATCGCCGCCTCCACGGCCAGGCAGTGGCGGCGCAGCGACTCCGACCCGACCCACTCGTAGAGAAGGTCTGCGGCCTCGTCGCGCGAAATCGTACGCGGCATGCTTGTTACCCTAGCCCAGCGTCCGCGGCCTGCCGAGGGGGCGCCTTCCCGCATGGAGAAGTTCGTCATCCAAGGCGGCGTGCCGCTGTCGGGCACCGTCACGCCTGCCGGTAACAAGAACGCGGCGCTGCCGATCCTGGCCGCCTGCCTGCTCACGTCCGACGAGGTCGTGGTGCGCAACGTCCCGCGGATCGCCGACGTCGAGGCGATGGTCGCGCTGCTCGACGGGCTCGGCGTCCACGTCGAGTGGCGCGCCGAGCACGAGGTGGCCCTGTGCGCCGCCGACGTCGACGCGGAGGCCGAGATCGACCGCACGCTCAGCGCGCGCATCCGCGCCTCGTTCCTGCTCGCCGGCCCGCTGCTGGCGCGCTTCGGGCGTGCCGTCCTGCCGCCGCCCGGGGGCGACGTGATCGGCCGCCGCCGGCTCGATCCGCACCTCGACGCGTTCGTCTGCCTCGGCGCCGAGTACGAGGTCGAGCGCGACATCTCGATCTTCGCCTCCAACGGCGGCCTGCGCAGCGGCGAGGTCTTCATGGACGAGCCCTCGGTGATGGGCACCGAGAACGCTCTGCTCGCGGCCGCCCTGACGCCCGGCACGACGGTGATCGGCAACGCGGCCTGCGAGCCCCATGTCCAGGACCTCGCGCGGATGCTCGTCGCCATGGGCGCGGCCATCGAGGGCATCGGCTCCAACGTCCTGACCGTGCACGGCCGGTCCGAGCTGCACGGCTGCGAGCACACGGTCGGGCCCGATCACATCGAGGTCGGGTCGTTCATGGCGCTGGCCGGGGTCACCGGCGGCGAGCTGCGGATCGCCGACACGATGCCCGGGGACCTGCGGATGATCCGCCTGGTCTTCGACCAGCTCGGCCTGCGCTCCGAGCTCGACGGCAACGACGTGATCGTCCCCGGCGAGCAGCAGCTGATCATCAAGCGCGACGCCGGCGAGTACAAGTCGAAGATCCAGGACGGCCCGTGGCCCGCGTTCCCCGCCGATCTGACCTCGATCGCCGTGGCCCTGGCGACCCAGTGCGCCGGCTCTGTCCTCATCCACGAGTGGATGTTCGAGAACCGCCTGGTGTTCACCGACAAGCTGATCTCCATGGGGGCCGACATCGTCCTGTGCGACCCGCACCGGGCCATCGTCACCGGGCCCGCGCGGCTGCGCGGCGAGCGGCTCTCGTCGCCCGACATCCGCGCCGGAATGTCGATGCTGATCGCCGCGCTGTCGGCCAAGGGCCAGTCGGAGATCCAGAACGTCCGCGAGATCGACCGCGGCTACGAGCGCATCGACGAGCGCCTGCGCAGCCTCGGCGCCCAGATCGAGCGGGTCGCGACCGACGACCACGCCGTGCACGCCTAGCCTCCATCGGCGAGGAATTCTGCCGTGATCCACCCGATCCCCTCCGGGACGCGAGACGTCCTGCCCGACGAGATGCGCGAGCTGCGCGCGATCACCGACGCGCTGCGCGGGGTCTTCGAGGGCGAGGGCTACGGCGAGGTGTGGACCCCGACGCTCGAGTACGAGGAGGTCCTGCGGCGCGCCGACGTCGGCGCCGAGCCGGCCTACCGCGTCTTCGACGACCACGGCGAGGTCCTGGCCCTGCGCTCGGACATGACGGTGCCGATCGCGCGCCTGGTGGCCACGCGCTACGCCGCCGCCGACCCGCCGCTGCGTTTCCAGTACACGGCGCACGCCTACCGCGCCGTGCGGCCACACCGCGGCCAGATGCGCGAGTTCCTGCAGTCCGGCGTCGAGCTCGTCGGCGTGCCGGCGCCGGCGGGCACCGCCGAGGTGCTGGGCCTGCTGTGCCGCGCACTGGACGCCACCGGCCTGCGGGGGTACCGCATCGGCCTCGGTGACGCCGCCCTCTATCCCGCGCTGCTGCGCGGCTTGGACCTGCCCGAGGAGGCGATGGCCGAGCTCCTGCGCGAGCTCGTCACGCGCGACTTCGTGGGGCTCGAGCACGCGGTCGAGCGCGTCGGCGTCCGCGGCGAGGCGGCCGAGCTGCTCGTGCGCGTGCCGCAGCTGCGCGGCGGGCCGGAGGTCCTCGACGCCGTCGACGGGCCGGTGGCCGCCGCGCTCGACGGCCTGCGCGGGCTGCTCGCCCAGCTCGAGGACCACGTCGCCGAGCGTGTGATCTTCGACCTCGGCCTCTCGCGCGGCCTGGGGTACTACACGGGCGCGGTGTTCGACGTGCTCGACCCGGCGCTCGGGTCGCCGATCGGCGGCGGCGGGCGCTACGACGACCTGCTGGGCCGCTTCGGGCGGCCGCTGCCCGCCGTGGGGTTCGCGCTGGGCGTCGACCTGCTGCACCTGGCGCTGGCCGGCGAGGAGGAGCGATGAGCCTGACGATCGCCGTCCCGCGCGGGGCGCTGCTGACCGAGACGCTCGACGCGCTCGAGGCGATCGGGGTCGACACCGCCGAGGTGCGCGCCAACGACCGCAAGCTGCTCTTCGAGGAGGTGGGCATCGTCACGATGCGGCCCTCCGACGTGCCGACCTACGTCGAGGCGGGCGCCGCCGACGTGGGCATCACCGGCAAGGACGTCCTCGCCGAGCAGGCCGAACGCAACGTCTACGAGCTGCTGGACCTCGGCTTCGGGCCCTGCCGGATGATCGTCGCGACGGTCGACGGCGCCAATCCGATGGACGAGGCGCTGCGCCGCCTCGGCGTGATGCGCATCGCGACGAAGTACCCGAAGACCGCAAACGTGTTCTTCGAGGCGACCGGGCGCCAGGCGGAGATCGTCGAGGTCAAGGGGTCGGTCGAGCTGGCGCCGCTGACCGGGCTGGTGGAGGGCATCGTCGATCTCACCGCCACCGGCACGACGCTGCGCGAGAACGGCCTGGTCATCCGCGAGGAGCTCTTCGCGTCGACCGCGCGGCTGATCGCCAACCCGGTGGCCCACAAGCTCAAGGCAACGGCGATCGACGAGATGGTGGAGCGTCTGCGTGCGCGTCGAACGGCTTGAGGGCCTCGCCGGCGGACTGACGCTGCGCTCGCTGATCCCGGGCGGTGCCTCGGTGCGGGCCGACGTGGAGGCGATCGTGGAGGCCGTCCGCGCGGACGGGGACGCCGCGCTGCGCGAGTACCGAACGCGCTTCGAGCACGACAGCGGGCCGCTGCGGGTGGCGCCCGAGCGGATCGACGCGGCGGTCACCGCGCTGCGGCCCGACGTGCGCGCCGGCCTCGAGCTGGCGATGGCCAACGTCGCGGCGGTAGCCGGCGCCTCGCTGGGCGACGACGCCGAGATGATCCTGCCCCAGGGCCAGCGTCTGGTGATCCACGAGCGGCCGGTGGCCCGCGCAGCGATCTACGCGCCCGGCGGCCGCGCGCCGTACCCCTCGACGGTGGTCATGGGCGTCGTCAGCGCGCAGGTCGCGGGCGTGGCGGACGTCGTCGTCTGCAGCCCGGGCGCCCACGAGGTCGTGCTCGCCGCTTGCGCGCTGTGCGGGGTCGACGAGGTCTACGCGATGGGTGGCGCCCACGCGGTGGCCGCCCTGGCCTTCGGCACCGAGTCGATCCCCCGCGCCGACGTGATCGCCGGGCCCGGCGGGTTGCACGTCCAGGAGGCCAAGCGGCTCGTCTCGGGTGACGTGGGGATCGACGGCTTCCTCGGGCCGAGCGACCTCGTCGTGATCGCCGACGCCGATGCGGACCCCGAGCTCGTGGCCCTCGACCTGCTCGCGCAGGCCGAGCACGGGGAGGGGACCCTGGTGGCGCTGGTGTCCGACGACGAGGGGCTGGCCGCCGCTGTCGCCGCTCGGCTCGAGCAGGGGGAGGAGACCGGCGCCGTGGCCGCTGTGGTCGCCGTCGAAGCGCTGGAGGACGCGCTGGCGGTGGCCGACGCCTTCGCGCCCGAGCACCTCTCGCTCGTCGGCGCGGCCGAGCTGACCGCCGCCGACCGGATCGCGGGCTGCGTCTTCGTCGGGGCGCAGAGCGCGGTGGCCTTCGGCGACTACGTCGCGGGCTCGAACCACTCGCTGCCCACCGGGGGCGCCGCGCGCTTTGCCAGCGCGCTGTCGCCGCGCGCGTTCCGGCGCCGGATGGCCGAGGTCCACATCGGCACGGCCGCGCCCGCGCTGGCCCGCGCCGGCGCGCCGATCGCCCGTGCGGAGGGATTTCGCCTGCACGCGGAGTCGATGGAAGCTCGCGTCAGGGAGAATGGCGCCCCGTGAGCCGCTCAGCCGAGATCAGCCGCACCACCAACGAGACCGACATCACCCTGCGCCTCGACCTCGACGGGACGGGGGCAGGGACCCGGGCGACGGGCGTCGGCTTCCTGGACCACATGCTCGACCTGCTGGCCCGCCACGGGCGGCTCGACCTCGACGTGACGGTGACCGGCGATCTCGAGACCGGCGCGCACCACACGGTCGAGGACACCGGGCTGGCCCTGGGCCAGGCGCTCGACCGCGCGCTCGGCGATCGCGCCGGGATCCACCGCTACGGCCACGCCGTCGTGCCGATGGACGAGGCGCGCGCGGCCTGCACGCTCGACATCTCGGGCCGGCCGTTCACCGCCTTCGAGGCCGAGCTGCCGCCGGGCCTGACCGGCGGCTTCGATCACGAGCTGACAGAGGAGTTCTTCCGGGCGGTGGCCAACGCCGCCAGGTTGACCCTGCACCTCGAGGTCGAGGCGGGCACCAACGCCCACCACATGATCGAGGCGGCGTTCAAGGCGTTCGCCCGCGCGCTGCGGGCCGCCACCGACATCGATCCCACGGAGAGCGGCGTGCCCTCCACCAAGGGAACACTCACGTCGTGATCGGCATCGTCGACTACGGGGTCGGTAACCGCCGCTCGGTCGAGAAGGCGTTCGCCCGGGTGGGTGCCGAGGCGCTGCTGACGCCCGACCACGCCGCGCTGCGCAGCGCCGACGGGCTCGTGGTGCCGGGGGTCGGAGCGTTCCCTGAGGCGATGCGCCGGCTGCGCGAGGGTGGCTACGACGAGCTGATCCGCGAGCGCGCCACCGCCGGCGTGCCGGTCATCGGCCTGTGCCTGGGCATGCAGCTGCTCTACGAGGCCTCCGAGGAGTTCGGCGAGACGGCGGGCCTCGGGCTGCTGCGGGGGCGGGTGCGCCGGCTGCAGGCACACGGCGAGAAGCTGCCGCACATCGGCTGGCACGAGGTCCGCTTCCTGCGGGCGACGCCGATCACGCCCGCGAGTGGGACCGAGGCCTACTACCACGTCCACTCCTTCGCGGCCGACCGCTCCGAGGACACCGTGGCGGTTGGCGACTACGGCGGCGAGTTCGTGTCGATCGCTGCCCGCGGCAACGTGTTCGGCTGCCAGTTTCACCCCGAGAAGTCCTCGCAGGCCGGGCTGGCGCTCCTGCGCGAGTTCACGGCCCTGTGCGCGGCGGTCCCCGCGTGATCCTGTACCCCGCGATCGACATCTCCGAAGGCAAGGCGGTGCGGCTCGTCCAGGGGGACTTCGACGCCAAGACCGTCTACAACGCCGACCCGTTCGAGGCCGCGAAGGGCTGGGTCGACGAGGGGGCGCGCTTCCTGCACGTCGTCGACCTCGACGGCGCGCGCACCGGCGAGCCCAAGAACCTGCACCACCTCGAGCGCATCGCCCACGAGCTGACCGTCCCCGTCCAGTACGGCGGCGGCCTGCGCTCGCTGCCCGCCGTGCGCGACGCGCTGCGGGCCGGGGCCGAGCGGGTCATCCTCGGGACGGCCGCGTTCAACGACATCGACTTCCTCGACGACGTGCTCGGCGCCTTCCGCGACCGGATCGTCGTGTCGGTCGACACCCGCGGCGGGCACGTGTCGACGTCGGGCTGGCAGGAGACGACGCAGATGCCGGCCGAGGCGGTCATCCAGCGCCTGCAGCACCGGGGCGTGCGCTCGTTCGTCTACACGAACGTCGACAAGGACGGGATGCTCGAGGGCCCCGACCTCGACGAGGTGCGCCGGATCGCCGGCGTCGTGCGCGGGCGCTTTCTCTACTCGGGGGGGATCGGCAGCCTCGAGGACCTCTCGGCGCTCGCCGCGCTGCGCCAGGTCAACCTCGGCGGCGTGATCGTCGGCAAGGCGCTCTACGAGCATCGCTTCACGGTGCGCGAGGCCCACCGGGCCCTCGACGCCTGACGAATACCCTGGGCCGGGTGCACCTCAAGCGGGTCATCCCGTGCCTGGACGTCGACGCCGGCCGCGTCGTCAAGGGCACGAACTTCGTCGATCTGCGCGACGCGGGCGACCCCGTCGAGCTGGCCGAGCGCTACGACGCCGAGGGTGCCGACGAGCTGATCTTCCTTGACATCACCGCGACCCACGAGAAGCGCGACACCATCGTCGAGCTCGCGCGGCGCACGGCCGACAACGTCTTCGTGCCGTTCACCATCGGCGGCGGGATCCGCAGCGTCGCCGACGCCCAGGCCGTCCTCGACGCCGGCGCCGACAAGGTCTCGATCAACTCGGCGGCGGTGGCGCGGCCGGAGCTCATCGACGAGCTGGCCGCCGTGTTCGGGTCGCAATGCGTGGTGCTGGCGGTCGATGCGCGCGCGGTGAAGCCCGCGGGCTGGGAGGTCTTCGTCGCCGGCGGCCGGACGCCCGTGGGGCGCGACGCCGTGGCCTGGGTCCGCGAGGGCGTCGAGCGCGGGGCGGGGGAGATCCTGCTGACCAGCATGGATCGCGACGGCACCGCCGACGGCTACGACCTCGAACTCACCGCGACCGTGGCCCGTGCGGTGGGCGTGCCGGTCATCGCCAGCGGCGGCGCGGGGGAGCTCGGCCATCTCGTCGAGGCGCTGCGGGCCGGCGCCGACGCAGCGCTGGCCGCCTCCATCTTCCACTACGGCCAGCACACCATCGCCGAGGCGCACGCGGCGATCGCCGCCGCCGGCATCGGGGTGCGAACGCCCCGTTAGTGGCAGCGCTTGGGGTGGCGGCGGCACGTGCGGCCGCGGGCGCGCTTCGCGGCTGCCGCGCGGCGCTTCGCCGCCGCCCGTCTCCTGGCGGCGGCACGCCTCTTCGCGGCCGCCGCGCGCTGGCGCTTGGCCGCCGCGCGCTGCTTCTGTGCCGACAGGCCCGGCACGCCGCGCGGCCGCGCGCGCTTGGCGTACTGCTCGCCCTTGGGGTCGAGGCCATAGAGCGAGCCGAAGCCGTTGAAGTAGATCCGCCGGCCGTCGCTGATCGCCGGCGTGAACGCGCCGCGCGGCCAGCGCCAGACGACCTTGCCGGTGTTCGCGCCGACCGCCCACGTCGTGCGGCGGTCGAACGACGAGACGAACACGAGGTCGCCGAGCACGGTCGCCGACCCGGAGAGCTTGCCGCCCAGCGCACGCGTCCAGCGCACGGCGCCGCTGCGGGCATCGAGGGCGTAGAAGGTGCCGTTGTAGGAGCCGACCCAGACCGTCGGCCGGCCGCCCGCCACCGCCCCGACGGCGGCCGACGCGTAGACGTAGTTGCCGGTCTGCTTGCGCCAGGCGAGCCGGCCCGTCCGGGCGACCAGCGAGTAGATCGCGCCGTTGGTGGCGCCGATGTAGACGCGGCCGTACTCGATCGCGGGCGTGGCGTAGAAGTTCCCGCCGCCGAGGCCGAACGCGCCGCCGCTGGCGACCGCTGCGCGCCACACCACGTGCCCGTTGCTCTGGCGCAGGGCGTAGACGGCGCCGCCGTAGGTCCCGAAGTACAGCTTCCCGTTGGCCAGCGCGAGCGAGCCCTTGACCGCCCCGGACGTCCGGGTCCGCCACAGCAGGTGCCCCGAATGGGCGTTGAGCGCGTAGACCGAGCCGTCCTCGGTGCCGAAGTACAGGTGCCCGTGGTCGAGCAGCGGGGAGGACTCGGCGCGGGCGGGCAGCGGGTGCGACCAGCGGACGTGACCGAAGTCGGTCGAGAGCGCGACGATGCGACCGGTCGACGAGCCGGGAGCCCGCAGCAGGACCGAGTAGACGATGCCGTCGCTGCAGGCCGGCGAGCTCGCGGCGAGGTCGCCGAGCTTGCGCCGCCACTCGACCTGGCCGGTCCAGCGGCTGATCTTGAACAGGACCCCGCTGTCGCCGAGGAGGTAGACCGAGCGCTGGCAGAGCACCGGCGAGAACTCGAGCAGCTGGTGGGCGTTCATGCGCCAGGCGACGCGGAACGGCGGGCGGAACAGCCGCTTGAGCCCGAGCACGCGGGTGCGCTGAAGGTTGTAGCCGAACAGCGGCCATTTGAACCCGTCGTCGGAGGGATGACCCAGCTTGGGGGGCTTCTGGACGGCGCCGTGAGAGGAGGCCGCCTGCGTCTCGGTCTGGCGGAAGTCCGCCCCCGGGTTCGAGACGTCTCCCTCGCGGCCGGAGACGACCACGACAACCGCCACGACGGCGATCACGAGAAGCGAGGCGGCAAGCCCCACCCACGGCAGCCAACGTCTGCCGCGATGGCGTTTCGCCATTCGCAGAAGGCTAGAGGATCGGATCTGGCGGCCAGATGGACGAAACTGGGCGGATGGCCACCGACGTCCTCGACGCCCTGCGCGCCCTCCCGGGCGGTCCCGAGCTGCTGGCCGCGCTGGGCGGGCGGGACGACGTGTGGGTCGTCGGAGGCGCCGTCCGCGACGCCCTCCTGGGCCGGATGCCCCGCGACATCGACCTCGTTGTCGAGGGCGACGCCGCCGCGCTGGCCGCGCAGCTGGGCGACGTCCGCGAGGTCCACGACCGCTTTGGCACCACCGCGGTCGACGTCGCGGGCGCGCCCGTCAACGTCGCCATGGCCCGGGCGGAGAGCTACGCCGCCCCCGGTGCGCTGCCCGACGTCCGGCCCGCCTCGCTCCAGGACGATCTGGCCCGCCGCGACTTCACCGTCAACGCACTGGCGATCGACCTGGACGGGCGGCTGCACGAGACGCCGGGGGCGACCGAGGATCTGGCCGCGCGACGCCTGCGGGTCCTCCACGACGCGTCCTTTCGCGACGATCCGACGCGGCTGTGGCGCCTGGGCCGCTACGCGGCGCGGCTGGGCTTCGGGATCGATCCCGAGACCGAGCGGCTGGCCCGTGCGACGCTGGCGGGCGGCGCGCTGGAGACGGTCACCGGGCCGCGGATGGGCAACGAGCTGGGGCTGGCGCTCAACGAGCCCGACCCGGCGGCGGCGCTGGCCGGCGCCCACGAGCTCGGCCTGCTGCCGGCGGGCATGGCGCCGCGGCGCGGTCTGACCCGCGCGGCGCTCGAGCTGCTGCCCGAGGACGGGCACCCCGGAGTGCTGGCCCTCGCTGCGATGGCCGGCGCGATGGAGCCGCAGCGGCTGAGGGCGTGGCTCGACGAGCTGGGGATCGCCGGGCGCGACCGCGACCAGGTCGTGGCCAGCGCCGCGGGCGCCGAGCCGCTGGCCGAGGCCCTGGCGGTCGCCCGGCGCCCGTCGGAGATCGCCACGGCGGCGCGCGGCAAGCCCCCCGAGCAGGTCGCCCTGGCCGGCGCGCTGGGGCCGGTCGCCGCCGCCCGCGCCTGGCTGGACGAGCTGCGTGACGTGCGCCTGGAGATCACCGGCGACGACCTGCTGGCCGCCGGCGTACCGGCGGGGCCGGAGATGGGGCGGCGCCTGGACCGCGCGCTGGCGGCGCGGCTCGACGGTGAAGCCGTCGGCTCGGAGGCCGAGCTGGCGGTGGCCCTGGCGTAGGCTCGTGCCCGATGCCAGGGCTCAATGCGCTGCGGTGGACGGGCTCGCCCGGCCACTACGAGGTGCACTACGTGACGACCACCGATCCCGCCTCGGGCATCGGGTTGTGGATCCGCCTGACGATGCTGGCGCCCGAGGACCCGGCCCGGCCCGCGACCTGCTCGCTGTGGTTCGTGGCGACGTTGCCCGATGGTCCCGCGATCGCCCGCAAGACCACGCTCCCGATCGAGCGGCTGACCGCCGAGGCCGAGCCGTTCCGGCTGCGGATCGGCGAGGCCGAGCTCACCGACGGCGGCACGCGTGGCGCGTTGCAGGACGTGGCGTGGGATCTCGCGTGGACGCCTG
>JAWVFY010000319.1:0-10813 GCA_033855575.1 Solirubrobacteraceae bacterium | reverse complement strand
GGCCGAGGGCGCGCGCGAGGGCGGTTGCCAGATCTTCACCCACACGCGTGTGACCGGCATATCGCCGGGCTGCGTCGAGACCGAGTGGGGCGCGATCGAGTGTGAGGCGATCGTCAACGCGGGCGGGATGTTCGCCGCCGAGATCGGGCGCCTGGCCGGCGTGCGCGTGCCGATCGTCCCGATGGCCCACGAGTACGTGGTCACCCAGCCGTTCCGCGAGGACCATGTCGACCGACGGCTGCCGACGATGCGCGACCCCGACCTGCTCGTCTACTACCGCGAGGACGGCGGCGGCCTGGTGTGGGGCGGCTACGAGCGCCACTGCGCGCCGTGGGCGCTCGACGAGCACGGCGTCGACCGGATCCCGCCCGACTTCAACGGGCGCCTGCTCGAGGAGGAGTGGGATCGCTTCGAGGAGATCGTGGTCAATGCCCAGCGGCGCGTCCCAGCGCTGCGCGACGCGAAGGTCACGCGCCTGATCAACGGCCCGGAGGCGTTCACGCCCGACGGCGAGTTCTGCCTGGGGGAGACCGAGGTGCCCGGCTTCTTCGTCGCCGCCGGCTTCTGCGCGCACGGCCTGGCCGGCGCCGGCGGGATCGGCAAGGTGATGGCCGAATGGGTGCTGGCCGGCGAGCCGTCGCTCGATCTGTGGCATATGGACGTGCGCCGGTTCGGGGCGCACTACCGCTCGCCGTCCTACACGCTGGCCCGGACCACGGAGGTCTACGAGACCTACTACGACATCAAGTACCCCGGGCACGAGCGGTCGGCCGGTCGGCCGCTGCGCCTCTCGAGCGCCTACGACTGGCACCGCGAGCATGGCGCGGCGTTCGGCGAGAAGTCCGGCTGGGAGCGCGTCAACCACTACGAGGCCAACGCGGCCGACGGCGACGAGGGGCTGCGCCCGCGGGGCTGGGCGGGCATGCACTGGTCGCCGGCCATCGGCGCGGAGCACCTCGCCTGCCGCGAGCGCGCCGCGCTGTTCGACGAGTCCTCGTTCGCCAAGATCGAGGTCAGCGGCCCGGGCGCGGCCGCGTTCCTCGAGTCGCTGTGCGACAACCGCGTCGCCCGCGACGTCGGCCAGATCACCTACACCCAGATGCTCAATCGCCGTGGGGGGATCGAGTGCGACTTCACCGTCACGCGGGTGGGGGAGGAGCTGTTCTCGATCGTCACCGGCACGGCGTTCGGCAACCACGACCTGTCGTGGATCCGCCGGCACGCACCGGCCGGCGTCCGGGTGGCCGACGTCACCGCACGCTGGGCATGCTTCGCGCTGTGGGGGCCGCGATCGCGGGAGATCCTCGCACCGCTGACGCCCGACCCACTCGAGTTCGGATATATGTCGATGCGCGACATCGCGGTCGGCGACGTGCCGGTGCGGGCACTGCGGGTGACGTTCGTCGGTGAGCTGGGCTGGGAGCTCTACTGCCCGACCGAGTACGGCGCCGGGCTGTGGCGCGCGCTGTGGGAGGCGGGCCGGGAGCACGGCCTGGTCGCCGCCGGGTACCGGGCCATCGACTCGCTGCGGCTCGAGAAGGGCTACCGGGTCTGGGCCGCCGACATCACGCCCGACGACACGCCGCTGGAGGCCGGGCTGGGCTTCTGCGTCAAGCGCGACAAGGACTACACCGGCGCCGCGGCGCTCCAGGAGCGGACGGTGGAGCGGCGGTTGCGCTGCCTGCTGCTCGACGATCCCCGCTCGGTCGCGCTGGGCAACGAGCCGGTGCGGGTCGGCGGTGACATCGTCGGCCGCGTGACCAGCGGCGGCTACGGCTACAGCGTGGGGCGCTCGATCGCCTACGCCTACGTGCCGGCGTGGGTCGAGGTCGGCACGCCGGTGGAGGTCGACGTCTTCGGGGTGTGGGTGCCCGGCGCGGTCGCGGCGGAGCCGCTGTTCGACCCGGAGGGTGCGCGGGTCCGGGCCTAGCATCGGGGCCATGCGCGTCGTGGCCGGCCTCGCCGGCGCAGGGCTGATCGTCCTGATGCTCAGCGAGTTCTTCGTCATCTACCTGCTGCCCCGGCGGGTCAAGCGCGATCCGCGCATCGCTCGCGGCATCTACAGCCTGCTGTGGCGCCCGTGGCGCCGGCTCGGCCGGCGCATCGGTGGGTCGGGAGGCGACACCCTGCTGGGCTTCTTCGGCCCGCTGGGCATGCTCGCGCTGCTGTCGGTGCTGGCCATCGGGCTCGTCACGGGCTTCGCGCTGCTGCACTGGGCGTTTCACTCCGACCTCGTCTCGCGTGCGCCGACGCGCTTTGCCGACGACGTCTACTACAGCGCGGGGGCGTTCATCAGCGCCAACGAGAACCTTCGCGCGGGTGACGGCTGGGCCAAGGCGCTGACGATCCTCGAGGCGGGCAGCGGCCTGGCGGTGCTGTTCATCGTCATCGGCTATCTGCCGGCGCTCTACCAGGCGTTCTCGGCTCGCGAGATCGCGGTCTCCCAGCTCGACGCCCGGGCGGGCTCGCCGCCCGACGCCGGCCTGTTCCTGGCGCGATCGGTCCGCCACGGCGGCTGGGACGCCCTCGATGAGTTCCTCCTGCGCTGGGAGGCATGGTCGGCCGAGCTGATGGAGACCCATCTCGCCTACCCGATCCTGTGCTGGTTTCGCTCCCAGCACGTCAACCAGAACTGGCTGGCCGCAATGGTCTGTGTGATGGACGCCAGCGCCTTCACCATCGCCGCGGCCCCCGACGGCGAGGGCGAGTCCGCTCGGCTGACCTTCGCCATCGGCCGCCACGCCATGGCCGACCTCTCCTACACCGTGCACGCCAAGCCGCGCAAGGACAACCCCGAGCGCCTCGACGCCGAGACGCTCGCCGCGCTCATCGCCGAGGTGCGCGACGAGGGCGTGACGGTCAACGAGGAGGGGCTCGAGGAACGGCTGGCCGAGCTGCGGGCGATGTACGAGCCCTACGCCTACGCGCTGGCCCATCACCTCGAGCTCGCGCTGCCCGTGTGGTGGGCGCCGGACCGCCAGGAGGAGAACTGGCGCCAGACGGCGTGGCGGGTCCAGCGCCGGACGCCGCTGCCCTAGGTCGAGGTCGCGGCCTCAGGTCACCAGGCCGAGCCGCAGCGCGTTGGCCACGGCCTGCACGCGGTTGCTCGCCTCGAGCTTGTGCATGGCGCTCTCGGCGTAGGAGCGCACCGTGCTGGCGCTGAGGAACAGCTGGCGGGCCGCGCCCTCGGTGGTCAGGCCGTCGGCCAGCAGCTGGAGGACCTCGGTCTCGCGCCCTGAGAGCAGGCTGCGGGCCGCGAGCCGTTGTTCGAGCAGGCCGCCGGCCAGTGCGGGGTCGATGTAGGCCTGGCCGCTGTGCACCATCCGGACCGCGCGCACGAGCTCGCCCGGGGGGCCGCTCTTGAGCACGTAGCCCTGCGCGCCGGCCTCGAGGGCCAGCGACAGCGCCCTGAGCTCGTCGAAGGCGGTGTAGACCACGACCGCGGTGCCGAGCTGCTCGTCGCGGATCCGCCGGCACAGCTCGACGCCGTCCATGCCGGGCATCCGCAGGTCGATCACCGTCACGTCGGGCCGGCGCCGCTCGACCATCGCCAGCGCCTCCGGACCTGTCGCGGCCTGCCCGATCACGCGGATGTCGTCCTCCGCCTCGAGCAGGTTGACCAACCCTCGGCGCAATGCCTCGTGGTCGTCGCCCACGAGGCAGGAGATGCTTGATTCCGGCATGTGATCCGTCCCCCTGTCCCTGGGCCGCCCGCGGCGAGTGTAGGGGCGCCGGCGGCGACCCTACAGATGATGTCAGAGGAATGCGGTGGCCGGACTGGGGAAAATGAGGGGTCAGCGCGGCGCGCCTTGGGCGATTGATCGGGGCGATGTCAGCGCTTGCGCAGCCCCTCCCCGTCGCCGTTCCGGCTCCGCGTCCCGCGGTTCCGGTCACGCCGCCGTTCCGGCGCCCGGACCCCGAGCGGGTGCTCGCCGAGCTGCACGATCTGCACGCGGTCGAGCTGCTGCGGTTCTGCCGGTGGATGCTGCACGACGGCGAGGACGCCGCCGATGCTGTGCAGGACACGTGGATCCGCGCCCTGGGCTCGCTGCAGGACGGCCAGCTGCGCGTCGTCGCGCACCGTCCGTGGCTCTACGCGATCGCCCGCAACGTCTGCCTGGACCGGCTGCGAGCTCGCAAGCGCATCGCCGTGTACGACGTCGACGAGACGGCACTCGGGGACGCGCCCGGAGCGGACGAGGTCGCCGAGACCCGCCACGAGGCTGCGGCCGCGCTGGCGCTCGTCGGCACGCTCTCCGAGCGCCAGCGTTCCGCGCTGCTCATGCGCGAGCTGGCCGGCATGTCGATCCCGGACATCGCGCAGGCTCTCGGGCTGACCGCCGATCGCGCCGCGTGGGCCGTGACCGACGCCCGTCGCGCCCTCGACGAGGCGCGCGCCGGCAGCCGGCTGGCCTGCCAGGACATCCAGGACCGGCTGGGTGCCGGGCGCCGCAGCCGCGGCCTGAAGACCCATCTCGCCGGCTGTGAGGCGTGCCGCACCCACGACCGGCGGCTGCGGGCCCGGCGCGTGCTGGCCCCGGCGATCTTCCCCTTCGCGTGGATCCGGCGCTGGAGCTGGTCCGCGTTCAGCAAGCCGCTGGCCGCCTCGGTGGCCGTCGGCCTTGGCGCGGCGGCGCTGCCCGTCGTGCACCCGGTGTTCCGTCATCCGGCGCCCCGCGTTGCGCTGGCCGCCCGGCCGGCCGCGCACGGCGCCAAGCCCGCCTCGGCGGCCCTGTCGCAGCCGACGGCGCGGCCCGCCACCCGCACCAAGGCGGCGCGGCCGGCGCGTGCCCACCATCTGAGGATCGTCGGCCGCCCCGCGCCTGCGGCGGCTCCCGCGCCCGTGCCCGCCGCCACTCCGGCCGCGGCCGCCCCCGCCGCCCAGCCCGTGCGCCCGGTCCGGGCCGTCTCCGGGATCCTGGCCGGGGCTGCGGTCCCGGTTCGCCACGTGCTGGCCAGGGTGCTGAGCACCGTGGCCGGCGCCACGCAGAGCACGCCGGCGGGCCCCGTCGTCGCGCGCGCGGCGTCGACGGTCGACACCGTCGTCGGCGGCCTCCGCTAGCGCGCCCGCGCACGACCCCGTCAGGCCGACGGCCGGTGCCCAGCGCCGGCCGTTTCGCGTTGTATCCCCGGGCCGCGGGCGCCCGTCGGCAGCGTTTTCGCGAGCTTGAGCGCCGGCCGCGAAGTCCGCCCGTTCGTCCATCGTGCCCCGGAGATGGGGGGTGGCCTCGTCTGATCGGTGTTCGTCGTCCTCACCGGACGCCCTCGCACCGAAAGGAACCTCCATGTCCCGCTTTGCCACCACCACGACCCTCCTGCTGACCACCGCCGCACTGGCCGTTCCCGCCTCGGCGGGTGCCGCGACGGTCGACGCCTCCGCTCACCTGGAGACGCACTCCCTCGCCGACAGCGCTTCTGCACTGCAGCGTGTGCACCACGGCGTGCAGCGCGCGCGCCGGCTCGTCGCTCGCAGCGAGTCCTCGCTGCAGCACGCCTATGCGCTCACGATGGCGCACGGCACGCAGACCTCCGCGCAGGGGATGCAGGCCTCGGCCTCGTTCAGCGCGGCCGCGCAGGCGCAGGGCGCCGATCTGGCGGCCATCGTCAGCCGTGCCCGTGGGGCGCTGAAGACCGCCGCGGCTGACGCCCTGGCGCGCACCGGTCGTCTCGAGGCGGCCGTCGTGGCCGGACTGGCCAACGACCTCGAGCAGCAGCAGGGAAGCATGTCGGCCCAGCAGGGCACCGGCGTGTCCGCGGTGGGCGACCACCAGGCGTCGCTGACGACGAGCATCGTCGTCACGGCTTCGGGCGACAGCATCCGCCAGTCGCTCCAGAGCCGCCTGGACCGCGCCACCGCCGCCGCGCTCGTGGCGCAGGGCAAGCTCGCCCAGGCCGTCGCGGACCTCCGCGACCGGACACAGGGCCAGAGCCAGAGCACGATGGCCGCCACGCAGGCCTCGCTGCAGCACAACGGGTCGGCGATCGCCGACGCGATCAGCCGCGGTGGGCGCGCCGACGTGTCGTTCAGCATCGACAACGGCACCATCACGCTCGGCCAGCTGGCCCAGCGCAGCGTCGACGCGGGCGGCCCCGCCGGCGTGTCCGCCTCGGGGGAGGCGCACGTCGCTGTCGGCCAGGGGGGAGCCCGCTAGCACGACGGCTCGAGGCGCGGCGCCACAGGGGTGGCGCCGCGCTCGCCGTCCGGCCCGCGATCACGCCATGTCCGTTCGCCTGCTTGTCTCCATCTGCGCCGCGACCGGCGCCCTGCTGCTCCCCACCGGGGCGCAGGCCCGCTACGTCCACCGCCACCTCCCCGTGGCGTCCATCGCGCGGGCCCTCCCGGCCAACTCGCCGGAGACCGTGGTCCAGGACGACGCGGTGCTGCTGCACGGCACCGACGCGCAGATCACCGACGCGCTGGGCAAGATCCGCGCTCTCGGCATCGACCGCGTTCGCGTGACCGCGGGCTGGTCGGTCATCGCACCGCAGCCCGACAGCGCACAGCGCCCCACCTTCGACGACACCGACCCGGCCGCCTACCCACCGGGCAACTGGGACAACCTCGATCGCATCGTCAAGATGGCCAACGCCGTCGGCGTCAAGGTGATGATCGACATCGCCTTCTGGGCCCCCCGCTGGGCGACGCAGAGCCGGCCGGACGAGACCATCCGGCTGCGCACCAACATCGACCCCGTGCTCTACGCGCACTTCGCCACCGCGGTGGCCCGGCGCTACTCGGGAACGTGGACGCCGCCTGCGCCGCCGGCCAACCAGCCGCCGCCGCAGCCCGAGCCCTCGCCCGACGGCAACTTCCTGACCCAGCTGTTCGGCGGCGGCAAGAGCTCACCGCCCCCGCCGCCGCCGCCGGCCCCCGTGGTGACCACGCCGCCGCCGGTCGCGCTGCCCGCCGTCGACATCTTCACGATCTGGAACGAGCCCAACCACCCCGGCTTCCTTCAGCCCCAGTGGACGACCGAGAACGGGCATCTCGTCCCGCACTCGGCCGACATCTACCGGGCGATGGTGCGCGCCGCGTACCCGGCGATCAAGGCGGTCGCCCCGAACGCCCGCGTGCTCATCGGCGCCACGTCCTCGGGGGGCGCGACCCAGCCCGGCCACAGTGGCGTCACACCCATGAAGTTCCTGCGCCGCTTCGCGTGCGTCGACGATCACTGGCGGCCGATCACCACCGGCTCGTGCGCGGGGTTCACCACGATCCCCGGCGACGGATGGTCGCATCACCCGTACTCGCTGCGGACGCTGCCCGACGCGATCCCGCACGACCCCGACAAGCTGCCCGTCGCCAACACGGCGAGCCTGCTCGGCGCCCTGCACCGCCTCGTCGTCGCCGGCCGGCTCGCCCCGGCCAACCAGGACCTCTACATGACCGAGTACGGCTACGAGACCTCTCCGCCCGATCCCCAGGCGGTCTTCGGGCCGGGCCGCCAGGCGCAGCTGCTCAGCTGGGCCGAGTTCATCGCCACGCGCAGCCCGCGCGTGCGCATGTGGCCGCAGTTTCAGCTCATCGACCGGCCGGGCGACCCCGCGGGGCCGACCATGCGCGCGTTCGGCGACTGGCAGAGCGGCCTGTACTACGCCGACTGGTCGCCCAAGCCGGCGGCCGCCACCTACCGCACGCCGACGTTCGCGGCGTGCGTGAACCGCGGTGGGCGCAAGCGGGTGATGGTGTGGGGCCGCGTCCGCGAGGGCCAGCGGGCGGCCGTGACGCTGGACCGCGAGGTCGTGCGCGCCCGCAGCGCCTCCGTGCACCCGGTGGCGCACATCGCGACGCTGCCGGCCGACCGGGAGCTGCTGCGCTTCGTCACCTACGTGCGCGGAGCGCGCTACCGGCTGACCTGGGCGACCGCCCAGGGCACGCTGGCCGGGCCGGCCGTCGCTCCCGTGGACTGCGGGGGAAGCTGACGATGGCGCCCCCTCATTTTCCCCAGTCCGATCGGCGAGGAGCGCCGGTACGCGGCGCGGCGCCCGCTGACGAACATGACGACATGCAACTGGTCGCGCTTCCCCCGATCTCCGCCGCGGACTCCATGGTCCGCTGCGAGTGCACGCGCTGCGGCGCTCACGTCGAGGCGCGGCGCAGCTGGCGGATCGCCGGCTGGTGTCAGAACTGCGGCTGCTATGACCTGCGGCCGCTGCACGCCGCCCCGCGGCTTGACCCGGCGCCGGCTGGCGGCGTAGCGTTCCGGGTGGCACGGGTCGCATGACTGCGCCCGCCGCGACAGGGGGGACCAGGGTGGAGGACCAGGCGCATCGCATAGCTGCTCAGCTCCACGACGGGGCGATGCAGGAAGTCACGCTCGCGCGGCTGCAGCTCGACCTGCTCAGCTCCAGCATGCCCGACGACCCGGCCCTGGTGGCCCAGGTCGCCAACATCTCGCGCCTGCTGCAGGAGGTCTCGACCGGCCTCCAGGAGCTGCTGCGGACGCTCGCGCCGGACCTCGGCGTCGTCTAAACGTCCAGGTTGACCCCGACGGCCGTCGCCGGTCCGTCGCAGGGTCATGACCACGATCCGCAGCATCCCCAGCCGCCGTGCCTGCGCGGCGTTCATCGGCCTCGTCCTCGCCGCGCTCGTCCTGTCGGTGGCGGCGCCGGGCGCCCGTGCCGACGACAACGGCCAGGCCATGTCCGACCAGGAGATCGCGCTGCTCACCTGCGGTCACCTGGGCATGCCCTGCCCGGCCAACCGCGTCTGGCACGGCCATCAGCACCACCGCTCGGTCAGCCGTGCGCGAGCGCATGGCGCACGGCACCGAGCAGCGCATCGGCGCCGAACGGCTTCTGCAGCCACACGACACCGGCATCATCGGGCGCCGCAACCGCGGCCACGTAGCCAGACATGACGATCGTCGGGGTGCCGGGCCGGACTCCCGCCACCTGGCGGGCGAGCTCGATGCCCGGCATGCCCGGCATCGTCTGATCGGTCAGCAGCAGGTCGACCTCGTGCGTGCGGGCGACGGCGAGCGCTGATTCGGCATCGCCCGCCGGCAAGACGGCGAAGCCCTGCTCGCTGAGGACCCGCCGCGTGAGGGCGAGGACCGACGCGTCGTCCTCGACGAGGAGGATCGTCGCGTCGCTGGTGGCGGGCGCCGGGAGCGCGGCGTCATCGGCGGGAGCGGCGGCCGGGGAGGTCGCGGCCGCTGCCGCGGCCCGCGGGAGCAGCACGGCGATCGTGGTGCCCTGGTCCGGCCGCGAGCGCAGGCTGATGTGGCCGCCGGCCGCCTGGACCACGCCGTGGACGATGGCCAGGCCGAGCCCGGTGCCCTCCCCCGACCGCTTGGTGGTGAAGGCCGGCTCGAGCGCGCGCGCCACCACGTCGGCGGCCATCCCGTGCCCGGTGTCCGACACGATCAGGCTGACGTACTCGCCGGGCGGCAGGCCCGGCGCCGGGTGCTCGTGCGCGGGACCCGTCAACGTGGCGGACCCGGTGGTGAGCGTGAGGCGCCCGCCCTCGGGCATCGCGTCGAACGCGTTGTCGATCAGGTTCATCAGGACCTGCCGGAGCTTGGTCGGATCGATGCAGACCGCCAGCGGCTGGGCCCGGCCGCGGGCCTGCACCCTCACGCCCGGGGGCGCCGTGCTGCCGACCAGCCGCGCGACCTCGCGCGTGACCTCGGCGAGGTCGAGCACCTCCGGGTCGCCCTCGTCGCGCCGGCTGAACGTCACGAGCTGACGGGCCAGGGCGGCGCCGTGCACCGCCGCCTCGGTGATCCGCTTGACGTCCTCCTCGGTCTTCTGGTCGCTGACGTTGGCCCGCAGCAGGTCGGCGTAGCCGAGGATCACCGCAAGCACCTGGTTGAAGTCGTGCGCGACCTGACCGGACAGTCGTCCGAGCATCGCGAGCTCCTGGGCCTGCTGGAGCTGGGACTCGAGCCGGTGCTGCTCGTCGCGCGCCCGCACCAGCTCGGTGATGTCCCCGCACAGCGCGAGCGCCCCGCTGAAGCGACCCTCCTCGAAGATCGGCGTGCCGCTGATGGTCATCCGCAGCGGCGAGCCGTCGGCCCGGAGCAGGGTGAGCTCGTAGCGCTCGCTGACCCCGTGCCGGCGGCGCTCCATCGCGGCCTGCACGATCCTCGCCTGCTCGGGATCCAGGAACTCGGCGACCCGGCGCCCGATGATCTCCTCGGGGGCGCGGCCGAGCATGCGGCCCAGCGCGTGGTTGACGAACACCGTGCGGTCCTCGGTATCGGTCACCCAGACGCCATCGTGCGTGGTGTCGACGATCTGCCGGTAGCGCGAGTCGCGCTCCCGGCGCTCCTGCTCGGCGCGCTTGCGCTCGGTCACGTCGCGGGCGTTGACGACGATGCCGCGCACGCTGGGGTGGTCGAGGAGGTTGGTGGCCAGGACCTCCACGTGCATCCACCGCTGGGGGGCGAACTGCGCCCCGGACGGGACCAGCCGCCAGTCCGCGGGCGGCAGCGTTCCCGGGCGCCCGGCGGCGGTGCGCAGCATCTGGGCGGCGCGGGGGCGGTCAGCGGGGTGGACGTGGGCCAGCAGCGTCGTCCGCAACAGGGCCTCGGGAGCCATGCCCAGCACGCGGCCGACAGAGGGGGTGGCGAAGCTGATCGCGCCGTCCTCGTCGACGATCGCGATCAGGTCTGACGAGTGGCGGATGAGCGCGTGGAACCGCTCCTCTCCGCGCCGCTCGACGAACCGCTCGCGGTCGTCGATCAGCGACGCGTCGAGCAGCGCCAGCCCGGCGTGCTCGGCCAGCGCCGAGAGGATCTCCTGCTCCACCGGGCCGTAGCGGCGGCCCGCCTCGAAGGAGGCGACGGTCAGGCTGCCGACCACGCGT
>JAWVFY010000318.1:0-8726 GCA_033855575.1 Solirubrobacteraceae bacterium | reverse complement strand
GGCAACGACGGCAGCGACGCCGCGCGCGACCGGCTCGCCAACCAGGAGCACATGTCGCGCCTGATCCTCAAGCTGCGCGCCACGCCGCAGCCGGTGATCGCGGCGGTCAACGGCCCGGCGGCCGGCTTCGGCCTGGCGCTGGCCCTGGGCAGCGACATTCGCTACGCCGCGCCGGAGGCCGTCTTCCGGGCCGTGTTCCTCAACGTTGGGGTGTCGAACTGCGACATGGGAGTCAGCTGGCTGCTGCCGCGCCTGATCGGTGCGTCGCGCTCGCACGAGCTGATGCTGACCGGGCGCCGTGTGGGCGCCGAGGAGGCCGAGCGGATCGGTCTGGTGGCGGGTGTCGTCGACGGCGAGGCGCTGCTGGACCACGCGCTGGCCGCCGCCGCCGACATCGCGGCGTGGTCGCCGTGGGGCATCCGGCTGACCAAGCAGGGCATGTGGTCGGCGCTCGAGGTCGCGACCGAGCAGGCGGCGATCGAGTACGAGGATCGCCAGCAGATCATGGCCACCTTCGGGACCGCCCCGGTCGAGGCCGTCACGGCCTTCCTGGAGAAGCGCCCGGCGCGGTTCGCCGATTAGCTGAACCGCCGCGCGATCTCCTCGCGCGAGGGTCCGCTGCGCCGCAGCCGGCGGATGTCGGCGTAGCCGAGCAGCCCGAGGACCATCGGCACGCCGGCGTGGAAGGTCCGATAGGCGAGCACCGCGCCGAGCGCCAGGCTCAGCGGGCTGCCGTAGGCGGTCAGGACGCCGACCAGGCCGCCCTCGGCGCTGCCGGGCAGCGGCACGAGCGCGCCGGCGTGGCCGAGCACGTAGGCCAGGGTGAGGATCCCGATGGGCAGCGCGCCCTGGCCCAGCGCCTCGAAGGCCGCGCCGAGCGAGGCCACGTCGAACGCGAAGTACCCCAGCGACCCGCCGAGCAGCAACAGGTCGCCGCTGCGGATCATCGCCACGCTCAGCTCGACTGCGCTGCGCAGGAACAGCTGCGTCCGGCGGACGGCCATCCGCACCCGCTGGCTCGGCTCGGCGGCGATGACGGGGAGCCGGTGGGGCAGGACCACCACCGCGAGGATGACCAGCGCGGCGCCCGCTGCCGGGGCGAGCGTCGCGGCCAGCGCCGCGTCGCCGGGCAGGACGCCGGTGACCTCGCCGGCACCCGCGATCACCAGCGCCGCGAAGCTGACCGCGCTCGTCACCAGGAACAGGACGGCCGTGCGGCTCGACGCGAAGGGGGTCGGCACACCGGCGCGGACAAGGAGCACCGTCCCGACGACCAGCCCGCCGCTCCCGCCCGACGGCAGCAGGACGTTCGTGCCCTCCTCGACCATCGAGAGATCGAACGCCGCGCGCCAGCCGATGCGACGCTCGAACGCACCCCGGAACGCGGCGACGAAGCTCAGCGTGGACGCGACCTGCAACACGAACGCGGCCGCCACCCAGCGGGCATCCGTGTTCGCGAAGCGGTTGCGGACCGGTTCGAGGGCCGGCAGCCAGACGATGGCCACGGCAGCGAGGACGGCCAGCACGGCGGCCACCGCCGCGCGCCCGGCCAGGGCCCTGGAGTCGGGATGCGGCCCCGCGGTCGCCTCGGCACTCATGCGGACCCCAGCGGCTGGATGTCGCCGTCAGAGGACAACTCTCGCCAATGATTCACGAACCAAAGATGATTGTGATATTGAGGATGATACCGTCCGTGGCGTGGCGACGACGGCGCGATCCGCGACCTCCGGCCCGGCGGCGACAGCGCCGGCGAGCGTCCTCGTCGCCCGCGTCGGCCGGGTCGTTCGCCAGCGCCTGGAGCAGGCGCTCGCTCCCTCGGGGCTGCATCAGCGCCAGCTCGTCGCGCTCAGCTACCTGCGTGAGCACGGCGCGACGCCCCAGCAGACGCTGGCCGAGCAGCTGTGCATGGACGCCAGCAGCCTGGTCTGCCTGCTCAACCAGCTCGAGGACCTCGGGCTGATCGCGCGCCGGCGCGACCGGGCCGACCGGCGCCGCGGCATCGTCGAGCTGTCCTCGCGCGGCGACCGGACGTTGAGCGACATCGACGAGCGCCTGCAGCGCATCGATGACGAGATCCTCGCGGACCTCCGTCCGGACGAGCGCAGGGTCCTGCAGGGCCTGCTGGCGCGCCTGACCGCGGCCGAGCCCCGCTGGGTCATGACGGTGGCCGACCGAGGCTGAGAACGTCTGAGCGAGGGAAGCGCCTCGCGACCTGCCGATCGCGAGGCACCCGATTCCCTCAGCCGGTGAGGAGGCACCGGCGCGCGGGGCCCACCACGGCCCACGGGCGGAGACGGTGACAGCGGTGTGGCCGTTGCGGGTGACGATCTTGAGAACGGACCTGGCCGGTCAGCGAACGAGGCGCAGCGCGACGTCACCGAGCACGAGCAGCCACGTCAGCTCGAAGAGCAGCGTGGCCGCCACGATCAGCATCGCGGAGAGCGATCGGCGAGTCATGGGGCGACGCTAACTCGCGCGCCGCGCCATGACGTTGCCGGATGGTTACCCGCCGTTGCGCTCGCGCGCGTCCCCGTCGTCGCCCATGCGCGTGGCGGGCGGGGCGTGGACGTGCAGCGAGGCCTGGCGTGCGGCCACCGGGGCCGCCAGGGCCATGACCGGGTCCTTCGCGGCATACAGCCCCAGCCCGCTCTCCTGGCGGGCAATGACGCCCTGCTGCGGGCGGCTGGCGCCGTAGTCGTAGGTGGCCGGGTCGGCGGTCACGCAGCCGCCCGTGCAGCCGTCGGCGTAGGCGACCATCACGCGGCCGTTGTTGTCGATGGTGATGTCGTTGAAGTCGAGCAGGTTGCGGCAGGCGCTCGAGCCGCCCTGCAGCCAGATGCAGCCGCGCTGCACCGGGTCGGTCGGCGTGGCGTCGACGGTCGTCCAGTTCAGCCCGCCGTCGTAGGAGTAGGCGACGTAGAGGTGCCACGCGCCCTTGAAGCTCGCCGACTCCTCGTCGCCGGTGGTGGTGGTGCCGAGGAACGCGTAGGCCACGCGGTTGTCGTCGCCGGCGAAGACCTCGGGGAACTCGGTGTTCTTGCTGCCCAGCGCCGCGCCGACGTCGATCGGGGCGCGCCAGGTGCTCGATCCGGCCGGCTTGACCGAGATCCACGCGCGGCTCTCGCTGTGAGCGTTGGAGAAGTAGGCGTTGCCGGGGTTGCCGAGGTCCTGGCCGTCGGCCCCCTGCCAGCCCAGGTAGAGGCTGCCCTTGTCGCCGATGCCCAGGGACGGGTCGGACTGGTCGGGCGACGTGCTGCCGGGGACCTCGTCGACCGACCAGGTGGTCCCGTTGTCGGTCGACTCGGCCATTGCCGCCCGGCCGTCGCAGTCGGCCGTTGGCAGGTACGCCGTGCCGTCGGGGCCCACCTTGAGGTGGCCGTGCAGGAGCAGCGGGCACTGGTTGAAGGTGTAGGGCTCGCGCTCGGGCCCGAAGGTGAACCCGCCGTCGGCGCTCATCGCGCAGTGCGCCGCCACGACGCCGTCCTGGGTGCAGTAGTAGACCGCGTTCGGGTAGAGCGGGGTGCCGCCCTTGAGCACGCCGGAGAAGGGGCCGCCGCCGATGGTCTGGTGGTCGATGCCCGTGCCGGCCCCGCACCCCTCGGAGGGCAGCCAGGACGCGCCGTCGGTGTCGGTGATCGCCGCCTTCGAGCAGGCGAGCAGCAGCTGGGAGCTGATCGTGCGTCCCGTGTCGCGGTCGGTCCACAGGATCGGATCGAGCGACGTGATCGCCGTCGGCTCGGTCACGTCGGTCCACGTCGAGTGGCCCTGGCCGTCGAAGCCGGTGACCTTCAGCGTGGTGACGAACGACTGAAAGAGCGTGGCGCCGGACTTCGGGTTGTAGCCGATCGACGGCTCTCCGGCATCCGTCGCCACACCCGTAGGCGGGTAGTAGTTGGAGAAGGTGGGGGCGGCAGCGTGTGCGGCCGTGGAGAAGGCCAGTGCGGCGAGCAGCGCAGCACCGAGCGAGACGCGGAAAGTGGGCATGAAGACACCAACGACGGGGAGCGCCGTTTCTGGCGCTCCCCGTCGCGTGAGGCGATCAGCCGGTTGGGTGGGCGCAGTCGACCCCACTGTCGAGCGAGGGGCCGCTGTTCTGGCGGATGATGATCGGCAGCGAGAACGGCGCCGTGGTGAACGTGACGTTGTTGCCCTGCTCGGTGTCGCCGGAGGCGATCATCACGCAGCCGTTGGCATCGGGCGCGTTGGTGAAGAAGTCGCCGAGGCGGCGGTCCTCACCGGTGGCGACGCAGGTCGTGCCGCCCTGGCACACGGTGCCGTAGTGGATCGGCCCGTTGGAGGCGTTGACGACGTGGTGGGACGGCGCCGCTCCGTCCGCGTGCAGCACGGTGGTCTCCTTGATCGTCAGCGAGACCGGGGCGCAGTCGATGTCCACTGCGCGGTCGGTCCTGTACCAGACGATCGAGATGCGCCCGGCATCGCCGGCGGCCAGCCAGGGCCAGAACTGGATGTGCCCGGTGACAGGCGGCGAGACCACGACCGGCGCCGACCAGGTGCGTCCGTCGTCGGTCGACGACGCGTATTCGATCGCGTTGGGCGGGGCGACCTGCGTGTTGGGCTGATCTCCGGTCACGGAGTCCGAGCAGCCCTGGCCGCCCAGGAACGTGCCGGTCGGTGCGGTGTCCCAGGCCATGTAGAGCGTCCCGGCCTTGTCGATGCCCAGCGAAGGCCAGTGGGCGAAGATGTTGCCCTTGTAGACCTTGGGCTGCTGGGTGAACGCCGTCTGGCCGCGCTTCCAGGTTGCCACGCCGAGGCCGGCGCTCGTGATGTTGGGCTCGACGAGCTCCTTGAGCACCGGGTTCCAGAACAGCTTGCCGTCGCCCCCCGGATCGGGGATGCCGTGCGCGGCCCCGGGGACGTCGACGAACGGCGTGCTGCACGAGTTGCCGCCGTCGGTCGTCTCGAAGACCTCGTGGCCGGACTCCTCGGTGTTGGTGGACAGGAAGGCGTTGTCGGCGCCGACGGCCGCGAGCCACGGACGGTCGCCGTCGTGGCAGAGGGCCGTGCCCTTGTCCCAGGTGACCCCGCCGTCGCTGGTCGAGAAGATCGCGTCGTTGGCCAGGTCGATGCCGGTGTTGTAGACGCGGCCGCTTCCGTCCTGGGTCAGGTCCGGGTCGCTGAAGCCGAGGTTCTGGTCGGGCCGGGCGTTGAACCCGGTCGCGTTCGTGCCCGTCCCGGCGAGCTGGGACAGCGCCCAGGTCTTGCCGTTGTCCTTGGAGTACCAGGTGTTGACCTGGTCGCGGTAGGCGAACAGCCAGTTGACCGGAATCGACGCCAGGCCGTTGCGATAGAGGTGCGTCGTGCCCTCGTGGCTGGTGTAGATCAGCGTTCCGTGCTTGGTGTCGGCCAGGACCAGCGGCTCCCCGCCGGCCAGCGTGCTGGAGATGAAGCTGCGCGGGGCAAAGCCCACGGGGTCCGCCTGCGCGGCGGACGTGGCGAAGGCCCCGATAGCGGTCAGGGCGAGAAGCGCTGCGGACAGGCCGCGCGCGCGGGGGATCATGTGCATGAGCGCTGCAACGCACGATCTGGCCCGATCTTGCGGAGTCAGGCAGGCTGGGTGCCGGCGGCCCGATAGCTGATGTGCTGACAGCCGTGGAGGCGGTAGCGCGCGCGGGAGCTGTGGCTGAAGTACGTGGTGACCCCGGAGCTGTCGCAGTAGATGACGCCGCGGCCGAAATGGGCGTGCACGACATCCGGCCCGCCTCCCGTGTGGATCACATTGCGGCCGTGGCTCGCGTAGATGAAGTCCTTGCCGGGGCCGCCGTAGATGGTGTCGGTCTGCCTGCTCGGCTGTCCGCTCGCCTTGTAGTCGCCCCAGATCACGTCGCCGTTGGGGCCGGCGTAGATCGTGTCGCTGCCGTGGCCGCCCAGCAACTCGTTGTGCTTGGTGCTGGTCATCGGGACGAGCGGGACCGTCGCGCACAGCCACGAGGTCCGCACGCTGCGCTCGCAGGCGCCGGCACGGACGAAGCAGGCCTGGTTGCGGTGATCGGCGTCGCAGCGGTAGCTGCGGTCCGTGCCGTTGAACGGGTCATGGCCGGGACGGGCGTCCAGCGGCCGGCTGCCGTCGGTCTTGTTCATCAGCAGCATGCCGTCGATCGTGGGCCAGCCGGCGTGGCTCGCCTTGCGTTGTGCCGACGCCGTCGCCGTGAGCGCACAGAGGGCGAGGACCAGCAGCAGCACCGCGGTGCAGGGATGGGGGGAGATCGAGAACCGACGCATGGCGAGCGGCCCGAGGGCCTACTCAGGTCATCGGAGTGCCCACCAGACGCTGTTAACCAACGCAGTCTGGGGTGGACGAATCGCGCGTGCACCCGGGTCTGCATCTGGTCCTTGCCGGCGCTGTAACCCGTCGTATGGTGGCACCGGTGCATGCTGTTCTGAACGTAATCTGGATGGGCCTGAAGGACGCGTTCCTGATGGCCTGGGAGGTCTGGTGGGCGCTGGTGCTCGGCTTCGCGATCTCGGCGATCGTGCAGGCCTGGGTGCCCCGGGAGCGGATCGAGGCGGCGCTGGCGGGGTCCGGCCCCGGACCACTGGCCAGGGCGACCGGACTGGGCGCGGCCTCGTCGTCGTGCTCCTACGCGGCGATCGCGATCGCCAAGTCGCTGTTCTCGAAGGGTGCGTCGGCCGCGACCGCGCTGGCCTTCCAGTTCGCGTCCACGAACCTGGTCTGGGAGTTGGGCCTGGTCCTGTGGGTCCTGATCGGCTGGCAGTTCACGCTGGCCGAGTACGTCGGCGGCATCGTGATGATCGTCCTGATGGCGGTGATGCTGCGGCTGTTCGTCTCGCGCCAGTCCGAGGCGCAGGCGCGCCAGCACGCTCAGGAGGCGGCGGCTGGCCATCAGCACCACATGGCCGGCGAGCAGCTCAGCTGGCGCGAGCGGCTGGTCAGCCTCCGTGCCTGGTCCGACGTCGCTCACAACTTCCGCGGCGACTGGCAGATGCTGTGGAAGGAGATCATCACCGGCTTCCTGCTGGCCGGTTTCATCGCTCAGCTGGGCAACGACTTCTTCAACGGCCTGTTCCTCAAGGGCTCCCCGCACGCCATCCAGGTGGTCTGGGGCGCGTTCATCGGCCCGATCATCGCCGTGCTGAGCTTCGTCTGCTCGGTCGGCAACGTCCCGCTCGCCGCCGTGTTGTGGTCGGGCGGCATCAGCTTCGCCGGCGTGATGGCGTTCATCTTCGCCGACCTGATCGTCCTGCCGATCATCGTCGCCTACCGCAAGTACTACGGCACCGGCTTCGCGCTGCGGATCACCGCCCTGATGTTCGTCACGATGGTGCTCTCCGCGCTTGTCGTCGACCTGCTGTTCAGCGGCGCCGGCCTGATTCCCTCCACGCGCCCCACCGCTGACAGCGTCTTCGGCTCGATCCAGGTCGACTACAAGCTGTTCCTGAACATCGTCGCCGTGGCGATCTTCGCCGCGCTGTTCTGGCTGACCGCCTCGCGCGGCGCCACCGACCCGGTCTGCGGCATGAAGGTCGACAAGGCCAAAGCGGTGACAAAGGAGATCGGCGGCGAGACCTTCTATTTCTGCTCGCAGCACTGCCTGCACGCCTTCGAAGCGGCGCCACCGCGATGATGCGTCCCCTATGACTCGCGCCCGACGCCGGCTCCTCGCCACCCGGCAATAGCCGAGCGCCGCGGGGCCCACCAACATGGCCTTTAGGAACGCCCGCTACAACGCAGGTGATGGCCAGCCGCAAAGAGCAGAAGGACGCCGCCCGCGCCAGGCGCGAGGAGCTTGCCGAGCGACACGCCGCCGACGCACAGCGCAAGCGACGGCTCTCGTTGCTGCTGGCCATCGCCGGTATCGCGATCGTCATCGTTGTCGCGGTCATCGCCGCCGGGTCGGGCGGCGGGTCGGGCACGTCCGGGCTCTCCACCGGGAGCAAGGCAGCGGCCGCCGGGCGCCAGGTCGACGCGCTGTTGCGCGGTCTTCCGCAGTCCGGGACTCGTCTGGGAAGCCCGAGCGCGCCGGTCACGATGACGTACTTCAGCGATCTCGAATGCCCCGTCTGCCGGGCGTTCACCCTGGACTCGTTCGGACAGGTGATCGACCAGGAGGTCCGCACCGGCAAGCTCCAGGTGCAGTATCGGTCGCTGCAGACCGCCACCCCGGACCCCGCCACGTTCCAGCGCCAGCAGGTGGCCGCCCTCGCCGCCGGCAAGCAGAACCGGCTCTGGCAGTACGTCGAGCTGTTCTACCGCCAGCAGGGCCAGGAGGGCACGGCCTATGCCACCGATGCCTACCTCAGCGGGCTGGCTCGTGAGGTCCCGGGGCTGGACATGGCCAGCTGGAAGACCGCGCAGCAGGAGGCGTCGCTGACCAGCCAGGTCCGCGCTGACGCGACCGCAGCGTCGGTCGCCGGCGCGAACGCCACCCCGACGCTCGTCATCAAGGGACCGAAGGGCACCAAGACCCTCGCGGGCCTCGTCACAGCTTCCGCAGTCAAGGCGGCCGTCACCGGCGTCTCCGCTTGATGGCGGCAGACCGGCTGCGGCGGGTCATGCTCGTGCTGGCCGCGCTGGGCGTCGGCATCGCCGCGTACCTCACCTACGTCCATTACCGCGGGATCAAGGTCGCCTGCCTCGCCGGCGGGGGCGGCTGCGAGCAGGTCCAGGCGTCCGCCTACTCCAAGCTCGCCGGCATCCCGGTCGCCACGATCGGTCTCGTCGGCTACACCGTCATCCTCATCACGCT
>JAWVFY010000317.1:0-2735 GCA_033855575.1 Solirubrobacteraceae bacterium | reverse complement strand
GGCGACCCCGGGCAGCGCGGCCGACAGGCCCGCACCGGCGATCAGCACGCGCAGTCCGCGCATCCGCGCGTTGCGGCAGTAGTCGGCGACGAGGTCGGGGTCACGGTGGGCCGACATCACGCGGATCTCGTAGAGCACCCCGGCGTCGTGGAGCACGTCACCGGCCTTCTGCATCTCGTCCATGTCGGACTTCGAGCCCATGATGATCCCGACACGCGGTGTGTCGGCCTCGATCTCGTCGAGCTCGGTCAGGGTCTCGGTCTCGGTGGCGGGCTGCTCGGTCAAGGGACTCGCTCCACCGCCCGCTGCGCGATGTCGCGCCGCAGCTGACGGCCGTCGAAGGTGATCAGGTCGGCGCCAGCATATGCCGCCTCGCGGGCCTCGGCGGGGGAGTCGCCGAGCGCGGTGACGTTGAGGACGCGCCCACCTGCGGTGACGAGACGCCCGCCGGCCTCGGCCGTCCCCGCGTGCGTGACCTCGAGCTCGGAGGCGACCGCGTCGAGCCCCTCGATGGGATCGCCGGACCGGGGCCGGGCGGGATAGCCCGCGCTGGCCAGGACGAGCGTGACCGCCCAGCGCTCGTCCCACTCCAGCTCAGCGCCGGCCAGGCCGCCCGGCTCCGTCGCCGCCTGCAGAAGCGCGACGAGGTCCGAGCGCAGGCGGGGCAGCACGGCCTGCGTCTCGGGATCGCCGAAGCGGACGTTGTACTCGAGGACCTGCGGGCCGTCCGGGGTCATCATCAGCCCGGCATAGAGGACGCCGTGAAACGGGGTGCCGCGCCGGGCGAGCTCGTCGACGATCGGCTGGTGAACGGCGGCGGCGATCTCGGCCGCGCGGTCGGCGTCCCAGCCGGGGACGGGCGAGTAGGCGCCCATGCCGCCGGTGTTCGGGCCCTCGTCGCCGTCGAAGATCCGCTTGTAGTCCTGCGCCGGCGCCAGCGGCAGTGCCCGGACGCCGTCGCAGAGCGCCAGAAGCGAGACCTCCTCGCCCTCGAGGAACTCCTCCACGACGACGTCGGTCTTGCCGAACAGCGAGCGCTCGAGCATGTCGGTCAGCGCCTCGCGAGCCTGCGCCTCGTCGGCGGCGATGACCACGCCCTTGCCCGCGGCCAGCCCGTCGGCCTTCAGCACGACCGGGTAGCGGCCGATCGCCGCCAGGCCCTCGGCCACCGTGTCGACGCGGCTCCAGGCCGCGGTCGGCACGCCCGCAGCCTCCATGACCTCCTTGGCGTAGGCCTTCGAGCCCTCCAGCCGGGCCACGGCCATCCGCGGCCCGAACACGCAGATCCCGCAGTCGCGCAGCTCGTCCACCACACCGGCCACCAGCGGGACCTCAGGCCCGATGACGGCCAGGTCGACGCTCTCCTCGCGTGCGAGGTCGCACAGGCCCTGCAGGTCATCCACCGCCACGTCGACGCAGCGCGCGTCGCGCGCGATCCCGACGTTGCCCGGCGCACACAGCACCTCGGGCCGCTGGGGCGAGCGCGCCAGGGCCCGGACGATCGCGTGCTCGCGGCCACCGGAGCCAACGACGAGGACTTTCAAAAGCGGGGCCTCAGAGGTTCGCGATGAAGTCGTCGATGGGAATCGCGGTCAGCGTCTCGTAGCGACCGGTCCCGCGCGAGCCCATCTCGACCGAGACCCGCGACATCGTGGCCTCGTCGGGCGCCTCGACGATGTTGATGAAGTCGAAGCGGCCGAGAGTGGCCCACTGGAACTTCACCTCGGCGCCGAGCTGCTCGATCTCCTTATTGACCTCGCGGATGCGCGACGGGTTGTTCTTGACCGTCTGGACGCCCTCCGGAGTGAGCGTGGTGAGCATGATGTAGGTCGGCATGAGCGGGAGGCTACGCGGCCACCCGCTCGGACGTCTTCTCGAAGCTCAGCTCCCCATCGGCCACGCCCACGCTGATCGTGTCGCCCTCGCCGAACTCGCCCTCGAGGATCCCCAGCGCGAGCCGATCGACCAGGTGCTTCTGGATGACCCGCTTGAGCGGGCGCGCCCCGTAGGTCGGGTCGTAGCCCAGGTTGCCCAGCAGGGTCCGGGCGTCGTCAGAGAGGACGACCTCGATACCACGCTCACGCACCCGGCCGAGGACCAGATCGACCTGGAGGTCCACGATCGCGCCGATCTGCTCGCGGTCGAGCGAGTGGAACTCGATGATGTCGTCGAGGCGGTTGATGAACTCCGGCTTGAAGTGGCCCTCGGCGCCGATCCGGCCGCCGGGAATGTTGGAGGTCATGATCAGCACGGTGTTCTTGAAGTCGACCGTGCGGCCCTGGCCGTCGGTCAGGCGCCCGTCGTCCATGACCTGCAGCAGCGTGTTGAACACGTCCGGGTGGGCCTTCTCGATCTCGTCGAGCAGGACGACCGAGTAGGGCCGGCGGCGCACCGCCTCGGTGAGCTGGCCACCCTCGTCGTAGCCGACGTAGCCGGGAGGCGCCCCGATCAGGCGCGACACGGCGTGGCGCTCCATGTACTCCGACATGTCGATGCGGACCATCGCGTTGGAGGAGTCGAACATGAAGTCGGCCAGCGCCCGTGCGAGCTCGGTCTTGCCGACGCCCGTCGGGCCCAGGAACAGGAACGAGCCGATCGGGCGCTCGGGGTCCGACAGCCCGGCGCGGGCGCGGCGCAGCGCGGTGGCGACCGCCTCGACGGCCTCGTCCTGGCCGATCACCCGCTGGTGCAGGCGCTCCTCCATGTGGATGAGCTTCTCGACGTCTGACTCGAGC
>JAWVFY010000316.1:0-4192 GCA_033855575.1 Solirubrobacteraceae bacterium | reverse complement strand
CGATCCGCCGCTGTCCTGGGACGTCGAGGGCGGGCCGTTCTTCGACAACCAGGTGGCCACGCTGCAGATCGACGGGCGCGAGGCGCGCCTGCGGATCGAGCGCACGACCGACGGCGGCTGGCGGCGCGCGACGCTCACCACCTCCCTGGAGCGGCGTCTGACCTGACGCTGGTGGATGATGGCGCCATGACCGTCGCTCTCGTCACCGGCGCCTCGAGCGGGATCGGCGAGGCCACGGCCCGCCGCCTCGCCCGCGAGCCCGACATGCAGCTCGTCCTGGTCGCCCGCCGCGAGGACCGCCTGAAGGCCCTGGCGGACGAGGTGGGCAACGCCACCTACCTCGCGGCCGACCTCACCTACGACAACGCCCCCGCCCGCGTCGCCGAGCACCTCCAGTCCCACCACGGCGGCCGGCTGGACCTGCTGGTCAACAACGCCGGCGCCGCGTGGCGCGGTGAGTTCGGCGACGTCGGCTACGCGAACGTCCACAAGACGATGACCCTGAACTTCGACGCGGTTGTCCGCCTGACCGAGGCGCTCCTGCCGATGCTGCGGGCCAGCAGTCCGAGCTCGATCGTCAACATCGGCAGCACGGCCGGCCGCGTGGCCCGGGGCGGCAGCGCCGCGTACTCGGCCAGCAAGTTCGCGCTGGGCGGCTGGAGCGACGGGCTGTATCTGGAAGAGCGCCCGCGCGGCGTCCACGTCGGCCTCGTGCTCCCGGGGTTCATTAAGACCGAGGGCTTCCCGGCGGCCGAGCTGCCGTCGCTGATCGTCTCGACACCCGAGAAGGTCGCCGAGGCGATCGTCGACTGCGGGCTGCGGGGCAAGGCCGAGCGCTACGTGCCGCGCCCCTATGCGCTGGCCGCGGTCCTGCGCATCGTCGGCCCGGGCCTGACGCGCCGCGTGCTCTCGCGCGGGGCGGCCGGCCGGCTGACGACGAAGACCGGCGACGACGCTTAGCTCGTCGCCTGCAGCGTCTCGCCCGAGTAGAGCTTGTGGACGGTCACCGCGCCGTCGGACGCCGTGATGCACATGCCGCAGAGGATGCACTCGTCGATGTTGCTCTCGACGATGCTGATGCCGCCCTCGCTGGCGAAGATGTCGACGGGGCAGACCTCCTCGAGCTTGGCGGCGAGCTGCTCGTCGCCGGCCACCGCGTCGGCGACCTCGATGCCGATGAACGTCGCGTCGCTGCGCATCAGACCAACCGCTCCTTCATGAGCTCGGGAATCTGCGAGATCTCCTCGGCGACCGTGATCCCGGCCGCCTCGAGGCGGGCGATCTTCTCGGTCGCCGTGTCCTCCTTGCCCTCCACGATCGTGCCGGCGTGGCCGAAGCTCATGCCGGGCATCTCGTCCATGAACTTGCCGGCCATGAACGCGACGATCGGCAGGCGCGAGTCGTTCTCGGTCTTCCAGCGCGCGAGCTCGGCCTCCATGCGGCCGCCGGGCTCGGTGTAGATGACGATGCCCTTGGTCTCCTCGTCGGCCTCGAACAGCGGCATCAGCTCGGCGTAGGTCGACCCGATGATGGCGTCGCCGCCGATCGAGACCGCGGTCGAGATGCCGAGGCCTGCCGCGCTGAGGGTCGAGGACATCTCGGTGGTCATCCCGCCCGACCGGCTGATGACGCCGATCGACCCCTTCGAGTAGGACTTCGCCGCGTCCTTCGCCGGGCCGCCGATGCCGCCCATCTTGATCACGTCGGGGACGATGATCCCCAGGCAGTTGGGCCCGATGATCCGTGCGCCCCGCAGCGTCGCGAGCTCGACCATCTGGGCCACGTCGCGCCGCGGGATCCGCTCGGTGACGATGACGATCAGCTTGATGCCGTTCTCGATCGCCTCGAAGACGGCGTCCTTGGTGAACGCGGGTGGCACCGTGACCACCGAGCCGTAGATCGGCCCGCCATGGTGCTCGACGGCCTGCAGGACGGTGTCGAAGACGGGCACGCCATGGACCTCGCGGCCCAGGCGCCCGGGCGTGACGCCGCCGACCACCTTCGCGCCGGCGCCGTAGTCGAGGCACTCGCGGGTCAGGTTGACGGCCTCGCGGCCGGTGATGCCCTGGACGATGAACGTCGTCTCTGCGTCGATCAGGATGCTCATAGGGCCTCCACCGCCAGCTTCGCGGCCTCGTGCAGCGACGTCGTGCGGTCCGCATAGCGGACGCCGTACTTCTCGAGGATCTTGAAGCCCTCCTCCTCCCAGGCGCCCGGGATGCGGAAGATCGAGATCTTCTCGGCCGGGTCCATCCCGAGCTCCAGGCAGGCGGCGATTACACCGCGGGCGACGATGTCGACCCGGGTGTTCGAGACGATCGACATCATCACCGCGATCTTGTCGACGCCGGGCTTGGAGAGGACCAGCTTGGCCAGGCCCTTGGCCTTCTCGACGGAGGGGTTGCCGCCGATCTCGGAGTAGTTGGCGGGCCTGCCGCCGTACTTGCGGACCGCGTCGAAGAGCGTCAGCGAGCCACCGCCCGCGCCGATGACCAGGCCGAGGTTGCCGTCGAACTCCGTGACGTTGCCGGCGACGCCGCGGTGGCTGGCGTTGTCGACGGCCTCGCCGGCGAGCTCGAACTCGGTGGGCTCGCGGGCCTGGCGCGTCTCGTCGTCGCCGACGCCGAGGTCGGCGAGCAGCTGCCTGTGACGCCCGCGCGCCTCGTTCTCCATGTCCATGTGTGCGTCGAGTGCGACGAAGGAGCCGTCCTCGAGCTTGCCGAGCGGGTTGATCTCGGCCAGGGTCATGTCGTTCTCGACGAACAGCCGTGCGAGTCGCGTGATGATCGGGACGAGCTTGTTGAGATCCGAACCGGTCACGCCCGTCGCGGCCACGACCTGCTTGGCCTGGAACTCCGACAGGGGAAGGATGTTCGAGAAGTGCTGGCGGCCGACCTTGTCGGGCTGCTCCTCGGCGACCTGCTCGATGTCGATGCCGCCGACCGGGGAGAAGATCATCACCGGCTGCTTGCGGATCCCGTCCCACACCACGCCGGCGTAGAACTCCTGGGCGACCTCGGCCTTGGGGTCGACCAGCACGCCGCGCGGCATGTGGCCGTTGATCTCGAGCGCCAGGATGTCCGCGGCATGTGCGACGGCCTCGTCGGGCGTGTCGGCGAACTTCACGCCGCCCGCCTTCATGCGCCCGCCGGTGAGCACCTGCGACTTGATGACCGTCGGGCCGCCGATGCGCTCGGCGATCGCCCGCGCCTCCTCGGCCTCGGTGACGAATCCGAAGTCGGTCACCGGGATGCCGGCGCGCTTGACGATCTCGCGCGCCTCGAACTCGAAGAATCTCATGCGGCGCGGGAGCCTAGCGACCCGGCTCGGCGCACGAAGATCGCCCGCCGCGAGATCGCCACCCTGCCGTGGTCGTCCTCGACCATCGCCCGGACGGCGTGCCGCCCGGGGCCGACCCGGTGGCTGTCCCAGCGCAGACGCCACGGTGCTGACCGCCGGACACCGACGAGGTGGCCGTCGACGAAGTAGCGCACGCTGTGCACCCCGACGGGTGCGTCGATGGCCACGGGAATCGAGATCCGCCCGTCGCCCGACCAGGTGCCCTGCGGGGCCACGACGCGGATCGCCGGGCCGCGGGCGTCGAGCAGCTGGCCGACCGTGTGGACCTCGACGCCGCGCTGCGCGGCCAGCCAGTCCAGCAGCCGGGCGAGGTTGCGCTGGGTGATCGAGTAGGCGTCGCAGCGATCGCAGACGTGGTGGAACAGGAGCTGGACCCAGCCGCCGCCATGGCGCTGGGCCGCTCGGACCGAGCCTTCGATGCGCGCGAGCTGCGTGGTGGCGCGGGCGCCCGCCGGCAGTCGGGTGGCCAGGGGATCGCGGGGCGGCAGCGACTCCGCGTAGGGGCACCCCGGGCAGGACCTGGCCCCGCCGCGGATCCCGGAGGCCAGCCGACCGCTGGCGTAGCCGCAGGCCCGCACTTCCTGCTCGGCGGCGGCGTCGACGGCGCCGTACGGGTAGGCGAACGCGTTGACCTCGAGACCCTGGTCGAGGAGGCTCGTCCGGTCGTCGCAGATCTCGTGCCGGAGCTGTCCGGGCACGAGCCCGGTGAGCAAGAGGTGGTGGATCGATCCGCCCGCGATCTCGTGTCCGGCGGCCTGGAGGGCGCGCAGCCCGGCCCATGTCAGGTGCCCGGGGTGCCCGACGAAGCCGCTGTTGACGTAGAACGTCGCAC
>JAWVFY010000315.1:0-10320 GCA_033855575.1 Solirubrobacteraceae bacterium | reverse complement strand
GCGTGCTGCTGCTCGACGAGATCGAGAAGGCCCACCCGGACGTCTTCAACATCCTGTTGCAGATCCTCGAGGACGGCCGGCTGACCGACGCCCAGGGGCGCACGGTCGACTTCCGGCACGCGATCGTGATCATGACGTCGAACATCGGCGCCTCGGAGATCGCCCGCAACACCCCGCTCGGCTTCGCCGTGAGCGAGGACGAGACGGGCATCACCTACGACGACATGAAGAACCGGATCATGGGCGAGCTCAAGAAGGTCTTCCGGCCTGAGTTCCTCAACCGGATCGACGACGTGATCGTCTTCCACAAGCTCCAGCGCGAGGAGATCAAGACGATCGTCGAGCTGCTGCTGCGGCGAATCCGCCAGTCGCTGGCCGAGCGCGAGCTCCAGCTCGACTTGACCGAGGAGGCCAAGGACCTGCTCGTCGAGAAGGGCTGGGACCCGTCGATGGGGGCCCGGCCGCTGCGCCGGGCGATCCAGCGCTACATCGAGGACCCGCTCGCGGACTTCGTCCTGCGCTCCGAGCTCACGCCTGGGGCGACGGTCCTGGTCGACCGCGACGAGGGCGGCACGACCCAGGGCGGGCCGAACGACGGCCAGGAGCAGCCCGAGGTCAAGCTGACGATCATCCAGCCGGACCCGGCCAAGGTGCCGGCGGCCGTCGGCGCCCCCGAGGAGGAGGCCGGCGAGCCGGAGAGCCCCGAGGACAAGATCCTCCCCGGCGAGCCCGACCAGCCCCGCTCGGAGAGCACCGACGCCGAGTGACGCTTCGGTGGGCATGACGTCGCGCGGTGGGACATACTGCGCGACGTCAACCCACGGGGAGTGAGATGGACGCAGAGCGACTCAAGACGATCGGGGTCTTCGCGGACCTCGACGACGCTGGGCGCGAGGCCGTGGCCAAGCTGGCCGCAGAGGTCTCGGTGCCCGAGGGCAAGGAGCTCGTCCGGGAGGGCGACTACTCCTACGACCTGATCGCCATCGAGGACGGCACGGCGAAGGTCCACCATGGCGACGAGACGGTCGCCCAGCTCGGGCCCGGCGACGTCGTCGGCGAGATGGGGGTCCTGGAGCGCGCGCAGCGCAGCGCGTCGGTCACCGCGACGTCGCCGATGATGCTCGTCACGCTGACGGGCTGGGACGTCCGCAAGCTGCGCAAGCAGGCGCCGCAGGCCGTCGAGGCGCTCGAGAAGGTCGTCCGCGAGCGCAGCACCGGCTGAGCGCCGGGCTGCGCTCGCGGACAGCGGATCAGGCCGGCAGCGCCAGCGCGAACCCGTAGACCGTGCAGGTCCCGGTCGCCGTGCCGGAGCCGTCCTGCCGTGCCACGCCCTCGACGACGTAGTTCGAGCCGTTGAGCTGGACGTACTCGCGGAACGTGTTCGAGCCGCCGATGGTGAACGCGTCCTGCGTGCCGGTGGCCAGCGCGACGATCACCGGCTGGGCGTTGCCCACCGAGCGCGCGATGTTGAGCGTCTGCCCCGACGAGTTGGCGAACGCGAACCGCGCCTGCGGGTCCTCCACGCCGGCCTTGGCGTTCTGGTCCTCGCACGCGACGGTCAGCGAGCCGAGGCCCGGGACGCCGCCGATGAGCACGGGCGCGCCGCTGGCGTTGTCGGTGACCGGCAGGGCCTGGTTGAACGAGCCCTGCACGCCGCGGACGACGGCGGAGAGATCCAGGAACCGCGCCGGCAGCTTGCCGGTCAGCGGGCCGGTCCTCATGGTGGCCACGAGCTTGCCCGTGGCGTGCTTGACCGACGACGAGCCGCGGACCGCGCTGAGGTGGTCGACCGCGCCCGCGTTGGTGGCGAAGCTGATCGCCGCGACCGACGTCCCGGCGAGCGAGAGCACCACGGCGATGATGGACAGGATGAGCGAGGGCGAGGGTCGCCGGCGCATGAAGGCACCTCCCAGGTAGCTTTGCCTGGATGCAACACGAGTCCGGCGGCGATGGAGCGGTGGAGATAAAGGTCCGCGACGACGGGCCCTACAAGGTGACCGGCCCGGTGCGCATCGTCGATGCCGACGGCGGGGTCTTCGAGGTCGAGTCAGGGCGGCCGGTGGCCCTGTGCCGCTGCGGCCGGTCCCAGACCAAGCCGTTCTGCGACGCGTCGCACAAGGAAGCCGGGTTCGCGAGTTGTGTCCGGGCCTAGGGGTGCCGGAGGGGGCCATGTGGCCCCCGGAGGCGGGTCCCCCCGGCCGGAGGCCGGATCGGTTCGAGGTGCCGGAGGGGGCCATGTGGCCCCCGGAGGCGGGTCCCCCCGGCCGGAGGCCGGATCGGGTCCTAGCACGCGCACGGTGCACGCCGGCCTGCCGCCGGCGGTCCAGGGCGAGCCGCTCCTGCCCGGGCCCGTGCTGGCCTCGGCCTATCACCTGTCCGGCGACGACGTGCACACGGTCCCCGGCTACCTGCGCGAGGGCAACCCGACCTGGTCGGCCTACGAGCGGGCGCTCGGCGAGCTCGAGGGGGGCGAGGTCGTGCTGTTCTCGTCGGGGATGGCCGCGGCGACGGCGGTGCTGCTGGCGGCCGAGCCGGGTGACGTCGTGGTCGTTCCCGTCGACGGCTACTTCGGCGTGCGCCAGCTCGCCGAGGGCCACCTGGCGGGGCGCGGTGTCGACGTGCGGCTGGTGCGCAACGAGCAGTCGGCGGTGCTGGCCGCCGCCCCCGGGGCGACCATGATCGTCGTCGAGAGCCCGTCGAACCCCGGGCTCGAGCTGATCGACATCGACGCGGTGCGGGCCGCGGCGCCCGGCGCCACGCTGGTCGCCGACAACACGGTGGCCACCCCGCTGGGGCTGCGCCCGCTCGAGCACGGGGCGACCATGACGATGGCCAGCGCCACCAAGGCACTCAGCGGACACAGCGACCTGCTGCTGGGCTACGTCGCCACGAACGACCGGATGTGGCTCGACCGGCTGCGGGGCTGGCGCTCGCTGACCGGCGCGATCGCCGGGCCGCTCGAGACATGGCTGGCGCACCGTTCGCTGGCCACGCTCGGGGTGCGCTACGAGCGCCAGCAGACCAACGCCGCGGCGGTGGCCGAGCTGCTGCGCACGCGCGAGGAGGTCAGCGACGTGCGCTGGCCGGGCGTGGGGGCGGTCGTCTGCTTCACGCTGGCCGACGCCGCCACCACCGCGCGATTCTTCGCGGCGGGCGAGCTGATCGTCGAGGCCACCAGCTTCGGCGGCGTCCACACCAGCGGGGAGCGCCGCGCGCGCTGGGGCACCGACGACATCGCGGAGGGCTTCGTCCGGCTCTCCGTGGGGATCGAGGACACCGGCGACGTGCTCGCGGCGGTCGCGGGCGCGCTTGACGCGGCCGCTCGCTGAGGCCGAACGCGCGCCGACGCTCAATGTTCAGGATCCTCGGCCGATAGCAGGGACATGGCTTCGCCCACCCCGGATGCGGGCAGGGACCCGGCCCATGCCGCGCTCGGGTGGGCCGTGCACGCGCGGGGCGGCGATGTGGCGGCCGAGGTCCTGCGCCGCCTCGACGGGCAGCCGCCGATCGAGGTGCTGGGCAGCATCGCCGCCGCGGATCGCCTCGCCACCCAGGTCGTCGGCCGGTTCCTGGCCACCGGCGAGGGTGCGACCGAAGTCGAGCACGCCCAGCTCTCGGGCCCGGGTGCGCTGGTCAACGCGATCGACCTCCCCGCGCTGATCAAGGCCTACCTGGCCTGGCGCGAGGCGACGATCGCGATCGTCGACGAGGAGGGTGCGCGGCTCGGCAGCCCCGAGTCACTGATCGCCGAGGCCCATCACGTCATCGCTCGCAGCAGCGACGCGAGCATCGTCCGGATGGCGCGGGAGTTCGACCTCGAGCGCCGCCGGCTGGAGGACGCGTTGTCGGCTGAGCGGGTCAAGCTCGCCCATCAGGTGATGCACGACTGCCTGACCGGCCTGCCCAATCGCACACTGCTCTACGACCGCATCGCCCGTGCGCTGGCCGCCGCCCGCCGCTATGGCGGCAGCGTCGCGGTGCTGTTCGTCGACCTCGACGGGTTCAAGGACGTCAACGACGGCCACGGCCACGAGACCGGCGACCGGTTGCTGTCCGTGGTGGCCGAGCGCGTGTCGACCGCCGTGCGCCCCTCCGATACCGTGGCGCGGCTCGGCGGCGACGAGTTCATCGTCCTCTGCGAGCGGCTCGAGCAGCCGGCCGAGGCCCTGGCCGTCGCCGAGCGGGTGCTCGGTGCGCTGCGCGCGCCGTTCGCGCTGCCCGCCGGCGAGGCGACGCTGACCGCCAGCATCGGCATCGCGCTGGCCGAGCCGGGCGAGGCGCCCGACGAGGTCGTCGGGCGCGCCGACCAGGCGATGTACGCGGCCAAGCGCCGCGGGGACGCGCTCGAGGTCGCCCGGCGGCCCGACGCACCGGCCTCCATCGCCTGAGAACCGGGGGGCGAGAGCGTCCGCTGCGGCGCCTATCGTCGGCGAGCCCATGGCCCGCCCGACCACCATCCACCTCTGCTCGGAGTGCGGGCACGGCGAGCCGCGCTGGATGGGCCAATGCCCCGGCTGCGGGGCGTGGAACACGCTCGTCGAGGAGCGCGCCGCCACGCCCGCCGCGAGCGGCTCGACCGCGGGCGGGCGCCGCGCCGCCGCGTTGCGGCCGGTGCCGCTGGCCCAGGTCCCGGTGGAGCGGGTTCCCCGGCTCGCGTGCGGCATCGGTGAGCTCGACCGCGTCCTGGGCGGCGGCCTGGTCCCGGGCTCGCTCGTCCTGCTCGGCGGCTCGCCGGGCATCGGCAAGTCGACGCTGACCGGCATGGCGCTCGGCCACCTCGAAGCCGCCGGCCACCGGACGCTCTACGTCAGCGGCGAGGAGTCGGCCTCCCAGGTCCGCCTGCGCGCCGAGCGCCTGGGCGCGGCCGCGCTCTCGGTCCCGGTGATCGCCGAGACCGACCTCGACGCCGTCCTGGCCACCATCGCGGCCGAGCGCCCCGAGGTCTGCGTCATCGACTCCGTCCAGACCCTGCACGCCGCCGACCTGACCGGCGCTCCCGGCTCGGTCGGGCAGGTGCGCGAGGTGGCCGGTCGCCTGATGCGGGCCGCCAAGGCGGGCGGCACCGCCGTCGTCCTGGTCGGCCACGTGACCAAGGAGGGCGCGCTGGCCGGCCCCCGCGTCCTCGAGCACCTCGTCGACTGCGTACTGCTCTTCGAGGGCGAGCGCGAGCGCACCTACCGCACGGTGCGCGCGCTCAAGAACCGCTTCGGCTCGACCAACGAGGTCGGGGTCTTCGAGATGGCCGAGGGCGGCCTGGTCGAGGTCCTCGACGCCAGCGCGCGCTTCGTCGGCCAGGCCACGCGGGCGCCGGGCAGCGTCGTGCTGGCCTCGATGGAGGGCTCGCGGCCGCTGCTCGTCGAGGTCCAGGCGCTGGTCTCGCCGTCCGAGCTCGTGCCGCCGCGGCGCGTCTGCAACGGCATCGACCGCAACCGCCTGGCGCTCGTCCTCGCGGTGCTGGCCCGCCACGCCGGCGTCGGGACCGGCACCGCCGACGTCTTCGTCAACGTCGTCGGCGGTGTGCGTGTCGACGAGCCGGGGGCCGACCTGGCCATCGCCCTGGCCGTGGCCGGCGCCGCCCGGGGCGTCGCCGCCGGCGACGGCGCGCTGCCGCTCGCCTGCTTCGGCGAGGTCGGCCTGACCGGCGAGCTGCGGCCCGTGGCTCACGCCGACCGGCGCACGGCCGAGGCGGCCAAGTTCGGGCTCTCCACGCTCGTATCGCCGGCGGACGCGCCGACGCTGCGCCACGCCCTCCGCGCCGCCCTCGGCGGCGGGGCCGAGGCCGTCCGCGCGGCCTGAGATTCGCTTAAAAAACGCCTAAATCCCTGCTAGAATCAGGTCCGGATGGCCGTCAGAACCGGGGATGAGGTCCGTGACCTCGAACGTCAGGAGCCCCGGCTCGTCAAGTCGCTCGAGATGGTCGCTCCCGGGACCGCCCTCCGCGAGGGGATCGACAACATCCTCCACGCGCGCACCGGCGGGATGATCGTCATCGGCGACCCGGACGAGCTCGCCTTCCTCTTCTCCGGGGGCATCAAGCTGGACGTCGACTACACCCCCGCGCTGCTCTACCAGGTGGCGAAGATGGACGGCGCGATCGCCTGCAACCTCAACGCGACGAAGATCGCGTGGGCCAACGTCCAGCTGACGCCCGACCCGACGATCCTCTCGCTGGAGACCGGCACCCGCCACCGCACCGCCGAGCGCGTCTCCAAGCAGACCGACGCGCTGGTCATCGCCATCTCCCAGAGGCGCGAGGTCGTCTCGCTCTACATCGACGGCGCCAAGTACATCCTCGAGGACATCCCGGTGGTGCTGGCCAAGGCCAACCAGGCACTGGCCACGCTCGACAAGTACCGCACGCGCCTCGACCAGGTCTCGACCCGCCTGACCGCCCTGGAGTTCGAGGGCGGCGCGACGCTCCACGACGTGCTCACGGTGCTCCAGCGCTCCGAGCTCGTGATGCGGATGGCGGTCGAGATCGAGCGCTACATCGTCGAGCTGGGCACGGAGGGCCGTCTCATCGAGATGCAGCTCGAGGAGACGATGGTCGGGACCGCCGCCGACAAGGCCGCGCTGGTCCACGACTACCTCGCAGAGGACTCCGACGAGTCCTTCGCCCAGGCGCTCGAGCAGATCGGCCGGCTGCCCCACCAGGACCTCCTGGACTTCGGGCGCCTGGCAGAGCTGCTCGGCTACGACCGCAAGCTCAACACCCTTGACTATCCCGTCTCGCCGCGGGGGTTCCGCGTCCTCGGACGCATCCCGCGGCTGCCCAAGATCGTGGTCTCGCACATCGTGCGGGCCTTCGGCGGGCTCGACGAGATGCTTGCCGCCACCGATGCAGAGCTGGAGGCGGTCGAGGGCGTGGGGGAGATCAGGGCCAAGGAGATTCGCGAGGGACTGCGCCGGTTGCAGGAGATCAACCTCGTCGACCGGTACCTGCAGACCTAGTCAGACAGCCAGATCCGGCCGGCAGACGGCCACCACCAAGGAGGAACACCCATTTCGGACACGATTGAAGAGCAGCTGCTGGAGGACCTCGACGTCCCCGAGCCCGAGAACATCGATTTCGAGGTCGGAGACAGCGTCGTATATCCGCACCACGGCGCGGGCAAGGTCCTCAAGAAGGAGCTGCGCACGATGTTCGGTGAGGAGCGCGAGTACCTCACCATCAAGATCCTGCACAACGACATGACCGTGATGGTTCCCTGTTGCAACGCCGGCAAGGCCGGGCTCCGTCGCATCTGCGACGAGGAGGCCATCGAGAAGGTCATGGCCGTCCTGCAAGACGACCTGTCCGAGATGCCCAAGAACTGGAACCGGCGGTTCAAGCACAACCGCGACAAGATCAAGACCGGTGACATCTACGAGCTCGCCGAGGTCGTCCGCAACCTCGCGATCCGCGAGTTCGACAAGGGCCTGTCGACGGGTGAGAAGCAGATGTTCACCCGCGCCAAGAAGATCCTCGCCTCCGAGCTGATGTACGCGCTCGACAAGAACGAGGAGGAGGCCGAGGAGTACCTCGACACGCTCCTGACCGAGTCGGCGTCCGACAAGGTCGGGGCCGCCTCGTAGCCGTTGCGCTGATCGTCGCCGCCGGCCGGGGCGAGCGTCTGGGACTCCAGGGTCCCAAGGCGTTCGCCCCGGTCGCGGGGCGACCCATGGTCGAGTGGTCGGTGCAGGCGCTGCGCCCGGCGGTCTCGCTGATCGTCGTCGCCCTGCCGCCCGGGGTCCAGGCCCCGGCGGGCACCATCGGCGTCGAGGGCGGCGCCGTGCGGTCGCTGTCGGTCCGGGCGGCGCTGCGCGCGGCCGAGGGCGATCCGGTGATCGTCCACGACGCGGCTCGGCCGCTGGTCACGACGTCGCTGGTCGAGGCCGTCCTCGCCGCGCTGGAGGACTGCGACGCCGCGATCGCCGCGGCACCCGTGACCGACACCGTCAAGGAGGCGCGCGACGGTCAGGTCGTGCGTACCCTCGACCGCGCCGGCCTGTGGGCGGTGCAGACCCCGCAGGCCTTCCGGCGCGACGCGCTGGAGCGGGCGCTCGACCAGTCCGACGACGTGCTGGCCGCGGCCACCGACGACGCCGCGCTCGTCGAGGCGATGGGGGGCACGGTCCGGGTGGTGCAGGCCCCGCGCGAGAACCTCAAGGTCACCACCGCGGTGGACCTGCGCGTCGCCGAGCTGCTGCTGCGCGACCGCCACTGATCAGCTGTCGGCAAGACGGCGCAGGAGGCCGACGGCCTCGGCCAGCGTCGCGCGCTCGGCGGGTGTGAGCTCGCGGGCGATCGCCTCGGCCAGCCAGCCGACGCGCTGGCGGCGATCGGCGGCCAGCGCGGCGCGACCATCGTCGGTCAGCTCGACCAGTGCGCGGCGGCCGTCGGCGGGGTCGGCGCGCCGGGCGACGAGCCCGGCGCCCTCGAGGTCGCCGACCGCCTGGGCCATCGACTGGGGGCGCATGCGCTCGGCGGTGGCCAGCTCGCTGACGCTACGCGGCCCCTCTCGGTCGAGGCGGCCGAGCACCGCACCCTGGGAGAGGGAGAAGCGGTGCTGGGTGCGCAGGCGGCGGACCAGGCCGCCGAGGACCTCGCGGAGGTCGCTGGCCAGCGGGGCGGGGGCGGATGTCCTCGGCGCCATCAACGGATGCTACGCGAAACCAGCAGGGCAACTGCGCAGTTTACCTGTACAGTTGTACGTTGCGTGACCGCCGCGATCTCCACCGCCCCGGCCGCCCGAGCGGGCACCGACCCCGACCGCTACAAGTGGATCGCGCTGTCGAACACCACGCTCGCGGTCCTGCTGGCGACGCTCGACGCGTCGATCACGCTGATTGCGATGCCCTCCATCTTCCGGGGCATCCATCTCGACCCGCTGGTGCCCGCCAACAGCTTCTACCTGCTGTGGATGATCCTCGGCTACCTCGTCGTCACCAGCGTGCTGATCGTCAGCCTCGGCCGGCTCGGCGACATGTTCGGCCGGGTGCGGATCTACAACCTCGGCTTCGTCATCTACACGGTCGCCTCACTGCTGCTGACGATCGACTGGATGACGGGCCGGGCGGGAGCGACCTACCTGATCGTCTTTCGCATCGCCCAGGGCGTGGGCGGAGCCTGCCTGCTGGCCAACGCGGCCGCGATCATCACCGACGCGTTCCCCGCCAACCAGCGCGGGATGGCGCTGGGCATCAACAACATCGTCGGGGTCAGCGGGATGTTCATCGGGCTGATCCTCGGCGGGCTCCTGGCCCCGTTCGACTGGCGGCTGGTCTTCCTGATCTCGGTGCCGGTCGGCCTGTTCGGCACCGTGTGGGCCTACCTCAAGCTCGAGGAGCGCAGCACGCCGCGCCCTGCGCCGATGGACTGGCTGGGCAACGTCACCTTCGCGCTGGGCCTGGTGCTGATGATGGTCGCGGTGACCTACGGCATCCGGCCGGCCGGCGGGCACTCGACCGGCTGGGCCAGCGCGCGCGTGCTCGGGCTGCTGGCCGGCTCGATTGTCTCCCTGGCGCTGTTCGTCAGGGTCGAGCGCCGGGTGGCCAACCCGATGTTCCGGCTGCCGCTGTTCAAGATCCGCGCCTTCACCTTCGGCACGCTCTCGACGTTCCTGTCGGCCGTGGCGCGCGGTGGCCTGATGTTCATCCTGATCATCTGGCTGCAGGGCATCTGGCTGCCCGAGCACGGCTATGACTTCACCAGCACGCCGCTGTGGGCCGGCATCTACATGGTGCCGCTGATCGTGGGAATGCTCATCGCCGGGCCCACCTCGGGCTACCTCTCCGACCGCTTCGGGGCGCGCGGGTTCGCCACCGGCGGCATGGTCGGCGCGGCGCTGAGCTTCTTCCTGCTGGAGCTGCTGCCCACCGACTTCCCCTATCCGCTCTTCGCGCTCATCCTGCTGCTCAACGGGGTGTCGATGGGCATGTTCGCCTCACCGAACCGGGCCGCGGTGATGAACAGCCTGCCGCCGGGCGACCGCGGCGCCGGGGGCGGGATGAACCAGACCTTCCAGAACTCCGCGCAGGTGCTGTCGATCGGCATCTTCTTCACGCTGATGATCATCGGGCTGGCCTCGAGCCTTCCGCACACGCTGAGCAGCGGCCTGCACGCCCACGGCGTGCCCGTCGCGACCGCTCACACGATCGGCGCGCTGCCACCGGTCTCGATCCTGTTCGCAGCCTTCCTGGGCTACAACCCGATCCAGCACCTGGTCGGCCCGCACGTCCTGGGGACGCTGTCGGCCCACAACCAGGCGGTGCTCACGGGGCCGACCTTCTTCCCCCATCTGATCTCGGCCCCGTTCCGGTCCGGCCTGCATGCGGCGT
>JAWVFY010000314.1:0-3239 GCA_033855575.1 Solirubrobacteraceae bacterium | reverse complement strand
TCGCAGCACACGTGCTCGAGCGGGGACCCCTCGTCGGCGTTCAGGCGGGCGGCGTCGGCGACAACGAGGCTGGACCACCCTGCGCCCAGCTCCAGCACCCGGCGCGGACGCAACAGGCGCAGCATCGCGTAGAGGACCTCGCCGTCCAGCGCGCCGTACATCGGGTTCTCGGTGTAGTAGCCGTGCTCGGTGCCGGGCGCGCCGGGGGGCGGCGCGTACTCCGCCACGAAGCCGGCCAGATCGCTTTCGAGAAACGCCAGCCCGGCCGCGAGGCGCAGGTCCGTGCCGGGCATCGGCCCGGGCTCGGTCCACAGCGATTCGGGCAGGAGGTCGTAGTCGGGGACCGGCGAGTACGGACCGGAGCGCACCAAGTCGTAACCGAGGCCCGGCGCCAGCCGGCGAACCAGCCGATCGGCGCTGCGGCGCAGGACGCCGCGGCGGACCCGGCTCACCCCGCCGCGGCCAGCTGCTCCAGCACCTCGGCCGGGGCATCGAAGTTCGCGTGGACCGCGTCGACGTCGTCGTTGTCCTCGAGCGCGTCGATCAGGCGCATGAGCTTGGTCGCCGTGTCGGCGTCGACCTCGACCGTCGTCGTCGGGCGTTGCTGGATCTCGGCGGTCTCGAACTCGATCCCCGCCTCCTCGAGCGCGGTGCGCACGGCGGTCAGGTCGGAGGGGTCGGTGATGACCTCGAAGACATCGTCGTCGGCCGCGATGTCCTCCGCTCCGGCCTCGACGGCGGGCAGCAGATCGTCCTCGGAATAGCGCGTCGCGTCGACGACGACCAGTCCCTTCTTCTCGAAGAGGTAGCTGACCGAGCCGGGCTCGCCGAGGTTGCCGCCGTGCTTGGTGAACAGGTGCCGGACGTCTGAGCCCGTACGGTTGCGGTTGTCGGTCAGGGTCTCGACGAGCACGGCAACGCCGCCCGGTCCGTACCCCTCGTAGAGCACGGCCTCGAAGCTCTCGGCGTCCTTGTCGGCCCCCGTGCCCTTGGCGATCGCCCGCTCGATGTTGTCCTTGGGCATCGAGGCGTCCTTGGCCTTCTGGACGGCCAGCGCGAGCGACGGGTTGCCGTCGACGTCGCCGCCGCCCTCCTTGGCCGCCACGACGATCGCGCGCGCCAGCTTCGTGAACGCCTTGCCGCGGCGCGAGTCGACGATCGCCTTCTTGTGCTTGATCGAAGCCCATTTCGAGTGCCCGGACATAGGGTTGGAGTGTATGAGCCGCCCGACGGACATGCAGGCCTATTGGGACAGGCGCGCCCGCCAGGACGCACAGTTCTACATCGATGACCGCGGCCTGCGCGGCGAGGACTTCTGGCGCGGCGGCGAGAGCGTCGTCACCGCGTTCGAGGCCGACCTGGGTCTCGCGCTCACCGGTGAGCTGGTGGTCGAGATCGGCTGTGGCGTGGGGCGCCTGACCCGGGCCCTGGCCCAGCGGGCCGGCCGTGTGGTGGCCCTCGACATCTCGGCCGAGATGCTCGCGCGCGCCCGGGCGCACAACGCGACGCTCGACAACGTCGAGTGGCTGCGCGGCGACGGCTGCACGCTCTCCGGGGTGGCCGCCGGCGCGGCTGACGGGGTGTTCTCGCACGTGGTCTTCCAGCACATCCCCGACCCGCAGATCACGCTGGGCTACGTCGCGGAGATGGGCCGCGTGCTCAAGCCCGGTGGCTGGGCCGCGTTCCAGATCTCCAACGACGCGCGCGTGCACCGCCGCCGGCTGAGGGTCCGGTGGACGTCGCGCCACGCCGCCTGGCGCGGCTCGGCGGTCGACCTCGGCGCGCTGCGCGAGACGGCGGCCGCCGCCGGCCTGACCGTCGAGAAGGTCGTCGGCGAGGGCACCCAGTTCTGCCTCATCCGCCTCGCCGCCGCCCCGGACGTCCGTTACTGAGTCCCAGAGGGCTCAGTTCTGGACGTTCGCCGCCGGGGTGGCCAGTGGCGGCGCGGCGGCGGCGGGGCGTGCTCGGCGACGAACGCGCGCAGCTCCGCGTCCAGCGCGGCCGGCTCGGTGATGATCCGCTCGCGGGCGGCGAAGGAGTCGTCCCACCACAGCCAGGTCTGCAGCTCGGACTCGGGCAGCGGCACCCGCGGAAGGCGATACGGGTCGACGTGGACCACGCCGAACTTGAAGACGAACTCGACGGCGGAGCGCTCCTGGTCGCAGCGGACGAGCCAGCGGTGGTGGCTGTAGCCCGTCCACGCACCGTTGACCCCCGAGGTCAGCTCGGCGCGCCACGACGGGCACTCGAGGTACCCGGCGCGGGCCACGCGAGCCATCTCCGAACAGACGAAGACCGGGTCGCGGACGTCCTCCAGCGTCTGGGCGCAGACGACGAACTCGAAGCTGTCGTCGGCGAACGGCCACGGCTCGCGGTCGCAGATGTCGCGCTGGACCCAGGTCTCCGAGGTGAAGCGCTCCCGGGTGGGATCGGCGTGGCCGTAGAGCCCGCGCGTCTCGTAGGGCAGCAGGTCGATGACCCAGTCGGCGCGCTCGAGCGGTGCGGCCCAGCCACCGACGTCGAGGAGACGCGCCTCGTCGGGCAGCTCGCGCTCGATCCGGGCCCGCGCGTCCGCGCGCATCAGGCCAGGACCTCGCGGTAGAGCGCCAGGTAGCGCTCCGTCGTGCGCTGCCAGGAGAAGCCCTCCGCCCGCGCCCGGCACGCGCCTGCCGTCCCCGGGTCCCACGCCAGCTCGAGCGCCTCGAGCAGCGCCCCTGCGAGCGCGGCGGGCTCGTCGCCCGCGAACAGCCGCCCGATCTCGGGTCGGTCGATCACCTCGGGGATCGCCTCGCGGTCACTGCCCACCACCGGCGTCCCGCAGGCCAGCGCCTCGATCAGCACGAGGCCGAACGCCTCGCCCCACGACGGCAGCGCCGCGACCCAGGCCTCGCGGTAGGCGCCGGCCAGCGCCATGGCATCGTCGAGGTCGCGGACCTCCACGCCGTCGGCCGGCGACCCACCGAGCCCCGGCGCCGACAGCACCAGGCGCGCCCGCGGGTGCTCGCGGCGGACGAGCGCGAACGCCTCGAGCAGCAGACCGACGCGCTTGCGCGGCTCACGGGGGTCGGCGGCACAGACGATCGTCGGCTCCTCCGCGCGCGCGGCCGGGTCCGGCGCGAAGACACCGAGGTCGACGCCCGGCGCGATCACCCGCGCCTCCACCCCGAGCCACCGCGCGAACGCATCGCGTGCGAAGTCGCTGAGTGCGACGACGGCCGCGGCGCCCTGCACCGCCTCCA
>JAWVFY010000313.1:0-3264 GCA_033855575.1 Solirubrobacteraceae bacterium | reverse complement strand
TCGAGGACGAACTCGGTCGTGCCGTGGCGGGTGCAGCTCATCAGGGCGATGCGCGGAGCAGTCGCCGGATCAGCCGGCGCGCGTGGCGCCGCTGTCGCTCGCGCGATGCCCCAGCACTTCAGCCAATACCGGACGGTGGAGATCGATCGGTCTGAGCGCTCGGCCATCTCGCGGAGCGTGAGACGGTCCTCGACCATCTGCTGAAGCACCTCTCGGGCGAGCGGGCCGCGCGCGGAGTAGCGGGCGCTCCCGGCGGCCACGAGGCCGTGGTGCCTGAGCCAATAGCCCACCGTGGACGGGTGCCTGGCGGTCAGCCGGCCGATCTCCTCCAACGAGAGCCCCTCGTCGAGTCGCTGTCGCAGCCATTCCCGCCTCACGAACACATGTTCGCATGGGCCCCGGATGGAAGGGCCGCCTCACCCCGGCGACGAGCTGGCCTCCAGTGCGGCGTCGATGGCCACGTCGAGCTGGGCCTTGACCGCCGCCCGCGTCGCGGCGAGCTCGGCCACGTGGCCGTCTGCGCCGCTACGGGCCTGGGCGACCGCCCGGTCGAGGCGGGCGAGGTCGAGCTGGAGCTCCTCGACGCGCAGGGTCTCGCGCGGCGGGTTGCCGCGGGCGGCGCGGACCGACAGCTCGGTGATCAGCGCGGCCAGCTCGTGGTCGTCGTCCGCCACCCCCTCGGCCGGCGCCGCGAGGTGCATGCGCAGGTGGTCGGCGGCCCGGCGCAGGAGCTCTGACGAGAAGTGATCGGGCGTCACGCGGTCGAGCGCCTCGTGGCCGGGCCCGGGCAGCGCGATGCACAACGCCAGGAACGTCCGCTCGATGCGCTCGCCGCGCGAGACCGCGCGGACCGGCGCGCCGTTGGCCGGGTTCGCCGGTGCCGGGCTGGCCGGCACCGGGGCGCGCGGCGCCGCTCCCGGCTTGGCCAGCAGCTCGGCGACCAACGCGTCGGCGAGATCCAGCCGCGAGGCCACCAGGCCCAGCAGCTCCTGGCGCATGACCGACGGCGGGAGGCCGGCGAACACGGGCCGCAGCTCGTCGATCACCCGGTCCTTGCCCTCGGCCCCGGACAGGTCGGCCGTGTCGAGCGCGCGCTGGACCTGGAAGCGCACGAGCGGCACCGACGCACCGATCAGCGTCGTCACGGCCTCGGCGCCGTCGCGCTGGACGAGGTCGGCCGGATCGCTGCCGGTGGGCAGCGGGACGACGCGCAGCTCGAGCTTGCGGCCGGCCGCCACCCGCGCGGCACGCAGCATCGCCTCCTGGCCGGCGCTGTCGGCGTCGAGCGCCAGCAGCACCGTCGGCGCGAGCCCGGCCAGCGCCTCGACCTGCTGCTCGGTCATCGCCGTGCCCATGATCCCGACCGCGTTACGCAGGCCGGCCTGGTGCAGCGCGATGACGTCCGTGTAGCCCTCGCAGACGATCGTCTGGCCGGCCTTGGCCGCCGCAGCCCGCGCCACGTCGGCGCCAAACAGCTGGCGGCCCTTGTGGAACAGCTCGTTCTCGGATGTGTTGAGGTACTTGGGCTGCTGGTCGGCCCCCAGCGCCCTCGCGCCGAAGCCCAGCACGCGCCCGCGCCTGTCGGCCAGCGGGAACACGATCCGGCGGCGGAAGCGGTCGTAGGTGCGCCCCGTCTGCTGGTTGCGCTGCGACAGCCCGGCCTCGTGGATCTCACGATCGCCGAAGCCGGCGCGCCGGGCCACGAGCAGCAGTGTGTCCCACGCGCTGGGCGCATAGCCGACGCGGAACTCCCGCAGGACGGCCTCCTCGAGTCCCCGCTCGCGCAGGTAGTCGCGCGCGCCCGCGGCCTCCTCGGACTCCCAGAGCATCCGCACGTAGAACGTCGCCGCCCGCTCGAGCAGCTCGAGCAGCCGCTCCCGGCGCTCGCGCTTGGCCGCCGCCTGCGGATCCTCCTCGGCGACCTCGAGCGGCACCTTGTAGCGGTCGGCGAGGTACTCCAACGCGCCGACGAAGTCCAGCCCGTCGAGCTTCATCACGAAGCTGAAGCCGTCGCCGCCCTCGCCGCAGCCAAAGCAGTGAAAGACCTTCTTGGCGGCATCGACGCTGAACGAGGGCGAGCGCTCGTCGTGAAACGGGCACAGGCCGCTGAACGACGTCCCGCCCGAGCGCCGCAGCTCCAGGCGCGAGCCGACGAGGTCGACCATGTCGACGGCGTCGCGGACACGCTCCTTGGACTCGTCGGTGTAGCGCGGCACGGGCGTTCGACTCTAGACGCCGTCTACAGGGCGAACGCCCGCGGCACCGTGAGTGCCTCGTAGGCCCGCAGGCAGTAGCGGTCGGTCATCCCCGCGATGTAGTCGGTCACCCGCTGGGCGAGGTCGGCGCCGTCGACCCCGCCGTCGTCCGGGATCGCCTCGGGCGCGCTGACGTAGTGCTCAAACAGCGCCCGGACCACCGTCTCGATCTTGGCGTGCTCGGCCCGCGCGATCGGGCCGAGGTAGACCTCGTCGAACATGAACGTCCGCAGCGCGTCCATCGCCGCTCCGGCCGCCTCGCCCTGGACGATGTCGCCGGCCCCTTCGCTCGCCGCGACCATGTCCTGCACGAGCGTGTCGATGCGCCGCGAGCCCGTCGGGCCCAGCACCTCGATCGGCCCCGCCGGCAACGCCGTGGGGTCCAGGACGCCGGCCCGCAGGGCGTCGTCGATGTCGTGGTTGATGTAGGCGACACGGTCGACGATCCGGACGATCCTGCCCTCGAGGGTCGCCGGCATCGGCGCGCGCCCGGAGTGGCAGAGGATGCCGTTGCGCACGTCCTCGACGAGGTTCAGCGGCTCGAGCACCTCGACGATCCGCAGCGAGTGCTCGTAGTGGCGGAACTCGCGGCCGAAACGCTCGCGCAGGCACGCGTCCAACGCCCCCTCGCCGATGTGGCCGAACGGCGGGTGGCCGAGGTCGTGGCCCAGGCCGATGGCCTCCACCAGATCCTCGTTGAGGCGCAGCGCGCGCGCCACGGTCCGGGCGATCCCGGTGACCTCCAGCGTGTGGGTCAGGCGCGTGCGGTAGTGGTCGCCCTCGGGCGAGACGAAGACCTGGGTCTTGTGCTTGAGGCGCCGGAACGCCTTGGAGTGCACGATCCGGTCGCGGTCGCGCTGCAACGGCGAGCGCACCGCGCTGTCGGGCTCCTCCCGCACGCGCCGCGCCGGATAGGAGCGGGCGGCGAGCGGCGAGAGCCACTCCTCCTCGCGGCGCATGCGTTCGGCGGTGACGTCCATCGACCCCATTAGGTCACGGGGCGTCGCGA